>NZ_DAORSO010000008.1:0-40247 GCF_035443565.1 Ornithinibacter sp.
GCGCTGTTCGCGCTGGGCGCCGACCGCCGCTTCGGGGCGCACGTGTTCGACCCGGCCAACGGCGGGGCCATGCTCTGGCAACACATCTTCTGGTTCTTCGGACACCCAGAGGTCTACGTCATCGCCTTGCCGTTCTTCGGGATCATCTCCGAGATCCTGCCGGTGTTCTCCCGCAAGCCGATCTTCGGTTACAAGACCCTGGTCTACGCCACCATCGCCATCGCGGCCCTGTCGGTCAGCGTGTGGGCGCACCACATGTACGTCACCGGACAAGTGCTGTTGCCATTCTTCGCGATCATGACGATGCTCATCGCGGTGCCGACGGGGGTGAAGTTCTTCAACTGGATCGGCACGATGTGGGGCGGCAAGCTCTCCTTCGACACCCCGATGCTGTGGTCGCTCGGCTTCCTCGTCACCTTCCTCTTCGGAGGCCTGACGGGCGTGATCCTGGCCAGCCCCGCGCTGGACTTCCAGCTCTCCGACAGCTACTTCGTCGTGGCCCACTTCCACTACGTCGTGTTCGGCACCGTCGTCTTCGCGATGTTCGCCGGCTTCTACTTCTGGTGGCCCAAGCTCACCGGCCGCATGCTCGACGAGCGCCTGGGCAAGATCCACTTCTGGCTGCTGTTCATCGGCTTCCACACCACGTTCCTCGTCCAGCACCTCATCGGCATCCAGGGCATGCCCCGTCGCTACGCCGACTACATGCCCGAGGACGGCTTCACCCTGGGCAACCAGATCTCGACGGTCGGGTCGTTCGTCCTCGCGGTGTCGATGCTGCCGTTCATGTACAACGTGTGGAAGACGTGGAAGACCGCGCCACTGGTCGAGGTCGACGACCCGTGGGGCTACGGCGCCTCGCTGGAGTGGGCCACCTCCTGCCCGCCCCCGCGGCACAACTTCAACAGCATCCCGCGCATCCGCTCCGAGCGTCCCGCGTTCGACCTGCACCACCCTGAGGCAGCGCCAGCCGGTGTGCACGACGCCGCGGTCGCCGACGACAACGTGCTGGTCTCGGCACTCGGTCCGGCTGACCTCGGAGGCAATGCCTTCGCCGACGAGAAGAAGGAGGGCTGAGCCCCATGCTCGCGATGGAGCGCATCGGCGCCCTGCTCGGAGTCTTCGCCTTCCTCATGGCGACGATCTACGGCTTCTGGACCAACTCCACCGAACTTGGGATCGAGTGGGTCGGCGTCATCGGCCTGATCCTCGGTGGGCTGCTCGGCTTCATGATCACGTGGTACCTCGGCATGACCCGGCGCAAGCTCGAGGTCGACCCGTCGGACGACCCGCTCGGCGACATCGACGAGATTCAGGGCGACTACGGCTTCTTCAGCCCGCACAGCTGGTGGCCGCTCTTCCTGGCTGCGGCTGCCGCCGTCTGCTTCCTCGGGCTGGCCGTCGGGTGGTGGGTCTTCATCATCGGCGCGTTCTTCGCGGTGCCTGCCCTCATCGGGTGGACCTTCGAGTACTGGAAGGGCGAGCACGCACTCTGAGGCAGTGACACTGCACGAGTGAGGATGCCGCTCGAGAGAGTTTGAGCGCTCTCACCTCGCACCCATCGGCCCCACCGGAGCAGTCTCCGGTGGGGCCGAGGTGTGTCGGAAGCGCTCTGAGCCCGGGCGCGGCGCGTCTCTCAGCCCCAGCCGAGGTCGTGCAGGGTTTCTTCCTCGATGCCGAAGTGGTGGGCGATCTCGTGAACCACGGTGACGGCGATCTCCTCACGCAGTTCCTCGGCGTCCGCGCACATCCTGGTCAGCGGGCCGCGGAACAGGGTGATCCGGTCCGGGAGTGATCCCTGACCCCACCACTCGCCGCGCTCGGTGAGGGGGGTGCCCTCGTAGATGCCCAGGAGATCGGGGTCGTCCGCGGAGGGCTCGTCCTCGACGAAGAAGACGACGTTGTCGAGCATGGCCATCAGCTCGGCAGGGACGTCGTCGAGCGCGTCCTGCACGATCGCGTCGAACTCGTCGTGGGTGACGGGGCGCATGTCAGTCTCCATCCGGTTCGCGCTGCCACGACAGGCAGGGCCCGTGCAAGGGGTACCCGCGCCACCGCGCGGAGGCGACGCCGTCGGTGCAGTGCAGGTGCAGCGAGTGGGGAGTCTGCACGGCGACGATCGTGGCCTCGAAGACGTCTGGCGACACCCAGCCGCCGGCGGCGACGAAAGGCGCGCCAGCGGCATCCGGCCACCGCCCGTCGCCGCAGGTGATCGGCAGTGGCTCGCCGTCATCGACGACGAGCAGCCAGCTGTTTTCGTGCGGGCGCACCTCGACGCGCGTGAGACGCGGGTGCTCCGGGGTCGGTTCGTGCGTGAACACCCACGGGCCAGGGACTGCGGGCTCGCACGTGGACCCCACAGCGGGAAGCACCGCGGTGTCCAGTGCCTGCGAGAGCTCGTGAACGGCCTCGGGGTCGGCTGGGGAGGGTGTGTCGGTGAGAGCCGGGATCAGTTCTTCCCAGACGGCCTCCAGGATCGGCTGTGCGTCGTCGGTGCAGGCCGTCACGGCGACGACGAGGTCGTGCCGAGGGTGGATGAGGCTGAACTGCCCATAGGCCCCGTCGGCTCGAAAGCCGTCGTGGCGAGATTGCCACAGCTGGTAGCCGTAGCCCTGCTGCCAGTCGGGCGTCCCCGGGTGGTGTGCCGTGTTGCTCAGGGCGCTGCTCGCTGTGCCCACCCACCCGCTCGGGAGGAGCCGGGTGCCCTGCCACACGCCGTCATTGAGGAGCAGCACGCCGAGCCGGGCCACAGCGTCCGTCGTGGTGTGCAGGCCGCTGAAGCCGAGGTCGCCCCCCGCGGCGCTGCGCCAGCTCGCCGAGGTGATGCCGAGGGGCTCCAGCAGGCGGGGGCGCAGGTAGTGCAGGAGTCGCTGGCCGGTGCGGCGCTGCACCGCCAGGGCCAGCATGAGGCTCGCGCCGTTGTGGTAGACGAACCATGACCCCGGCTCGTGCTCGGGCTCCGCGGCGAGGAACAGGGCGGCAGCGCCATCACCCGACCCCAGGAGGCCTGGCACGGTGTCCAGGGTGTCCTCGTGGTGCCCGGTCGACATCCGCAGACAGTCCTCGACGGTGATCTCCGAGGCCCGCGGCCCGGCCGTGGCTGCCGCCTCGGGGAAGACGTCGACGAGCCGCTCACCGCGCCCGAGCAGCCCGTCGTCCTCGGCCAGTGCCACGGCGACGGCCAGGAAGGTCTTGCTCACGGAGTAGAGCAGCTGCTGGTGCTCTGGTCGGTAGGGCGCCCACCAGCCCTGCGCGACGACATGGCCATGACGCACGATCACCACGCTGTGCGGTTCGCACCCGCTGGTCTCCCAGCGGCGCAGCATCGCCAGGACGGCACCCGAGGGGACTCCTTGGCTCTCGGGTGTGCTCCGCGGCAACTCCCCGGTGTCTTCGTGGCTCACTGCGCCCACCCTACCGAGCGCTGGTGGCTGTCGGTCCGCTGGCAGGATGGGCTTCGTGCACGTCACCGTCCGAGTCCGCCCAGGAGCGTCACGCACGCGGGTGGGTGGCCGGTGGGGCGACGGTGAGGTGCTCGGGGTGTCCGTGAGTGCCCGGGCGGTGGACGGTGCCGCCACCGCGGCCGTGTGCGCAGCCGTCGCAGGCGCGTTCGGCGTGCGACCCCGGGAGGTCAGCCTGGTGGCGGGGGAGCGCTCACGCACCAAGGTGCTAGAGGTGTGCGTTGATGCCGACCAAGGGCGTCGCACCCTCGAGGCTCTGCTGGCCCGGTAGCGCTCGAGTCCCTGCAGGCCCAGTGGCGGAGGCCTTGCAGGCCCAGTAGCAGAGGCCCTGCCGACTCTATATCAGGTGGTATGCGAACGGGGCGCACCCTCAGCCGTGATCGGCTGGCGGTGCGCCCCGTGTCGGGAGCTGACGAGCAGGTCAGTGGCGACCGACCTGCGCAGGCTCGGACTCGTCGGCGGACGGGGCAGCCTCGATGGCCTCGTGCTCCTCACCGTGGTGGTGAGCAGCGGCGAGTTCCGCGGGGGTGACAGGGTTGACGGCATCCGCGAAGTAGAACCTCGAGAGCGCCACCTTGGCCTTGGCCAGTCGACTGGTCTTGCGGGCTACACCGTGCTCGTCGACCTCGGTCTCGAGCTCGAGGGGAGCCACCGGGTCGTGCTGCACCAGCACCCACTGGTCGGCGGTGAGCTCGGTGTCGTGTCGCTCGAAGTACTTGCCGTCCGGGGTGCGGATGATGGTGCCCGTCTCCCGGCCGTGCAGGACGGTGTCGCGGTCGCGACGCTGCAGCGACAGGCAGATGCGCTTGGTGACCCAGAACATCAGCGGCGGCAGGACGAACAGCCCGATCCGGAAGAACCAGGTGATGTCGTTGATCGACATGCCCAGCTTGATCGCCATGATGTCATTGCCCGCGGCGAACATGAAGATCGAGTAGGCGGTGATGCCCGCCATGCCGATGCCGGTGCGCACGGGGTTGTTGCGCGGGCGGTCGAGCAGGTGGTGCTCACGGTCGTCCTTGGTGACCCAGCGTTCGACGAACGGGTAGATGCCGAGCACCGTGTAGACGAGCGGGAGCAACACCAGGGCACCGAGCGCGATGTTGAGCGACAGGGTGTAGCCCCAGAACTCGAACTCCAGCCATCCCGGCAGGAGCCGCAGCGCACCATCGGCGAAGCCCATGTACCAGTCGGGCTGGGAGCCGGCCGTGACGGGGGAGGGGTCGTACGGACCGTAGGCCCAGACCGGGTTGATCTGCACCAGTGCCGAGATCATGGCCAGGACACCGAAGACGATGAAGAAGAAGCCACCGGCCTTCGCCGCGTACACCGGCATGACCGGGAAACCGACGACGTTCTCGTTCGTGCGGCCCGGGCCCGGGTACTGGGTGTGCTTCTGGACGAAGACCAGACCGATGTGGGCCGTGAACAGCCCGATCAGGATCGCAGGCAGCAGGAGGATGTGCACGCTGTACAGCCGCGGGATGATCATCTCGCCGGGGAACGGGCCGCCGAAGATGCCGTACACGAGGTAGGTGCCGATCACCGGGGCGGTCTGCACGAACCCGGCCATGGCCCGGATGCCGGTACCCGAGAGCAGGTCGTCGGGGAGGGAGTAGCCGGCGAAGCCCTCGACGATGGCCAGCAGCGCCAGGACGGTGCCGATCACCCAGTTGATCTCGCGCGGCTTGCGGAAGGCACCGGTGAAGAAGACCCGGAACATGTGCACCGTGAGGGCGACGATGAACATCAGCGCGGCCCAGTGGTGGATCTGGCGGATGATCAGGCCGCCCTTGATGTCGAACGAGATGTTGAGCGTCGAGGCGTAGGCCTCGGACATCCCGACACCGCGAAGCGGCACGAAGGAGCCGTCGTAGACCGTGTGACCGGCGCTCGGCACGAACCAGAAGGTGAGGAACGCACCGGTGATCAGGCAGATGATCATCGAGTACATCGCGATCTCACCGAGCATGAACGACCAGTGGTCGGGGAAGACCTTCTTCATGAGGTAGCCGACCGGCTTGGCGGCCCCGGTGCGGTCGTCGACCCATCCGGCGATGCCACCGACGCGACGGGCGGCTCCGGAGGGAGCGGCCTCGGCGGGGGTGTCCCCCTCGCGCAGGGCGTCGGCGGGTCGGGCGGTGGTGGTGCTCATCAGCCACGCTCCCAGAAGCTCGGGCCGACCGCTTCGGCGAACGGTGCGGCGGAGACGAGGTAACCCTCGTCGTCGACGGTGATCTTCAGTTGTGGCAGCGGCCGCTTGGCGGGGCCGAAGATGACCTTGCAGTCCTGCGTCACGTCGAAGGTCGACTGGTGGCACGGGCACAGCAGGTGGTGGGTCTGCTGCTCGTACAGCCCGACGGGGCAGCCGACGTGCGTGCAGATCTTGGAGTAGGCGACGATGCCCTGGTGGCCCCAGTCGCGCTGCTTCTGGCTCTCGATGAGGTCTTCGTCGAGCCGGATGAGGATGACGGCGGCCTTGGCCTTCTCCTCCAGGATGTGCTTCTCGAGGTACTCCGCCTCCGGGTCGTCCGGGTTGGGCAGCAGGCCCTCGGGCATGATGTGGAAGACCGAGCCGATGGTGACGTCCTCGGCCTTGACCGGCGTGCCCTCCGGGTCGCGCATCAGGCGAAGCGGGCGAAACTCGGGGTCCTCACCCGGGCCGCTGGGGCCGCCGTTCCAGAAGGTGCGCGACAGGCTCTTCTGCGGCATCGGGCCGAGGCTGCCGGCCACCTGGAGCACGAGTGGCACGGCGAACAGACCGAGCGCCCCACCCATCGTGTACTTGATCAGGGGGCGGCGGGTGATCTGGGACTGCTCGCCACCCTCGGCGAGCACCTTCACGACCCGCTCGCGGGACTCGTCGGACGCGCGCATCGGGTGGCGCTCCTCGACGACCTCCTCGTCGGGCATGAGGGTCTTGGCCCAGTGGACGGCACCGAACCCGATGCCGAGCATGCCGAGCGCCATCGTGGTGCCGAGCGCGAGGTTGGAGGCGTTGGTGACGCCGATCCCCGGGACGAAGACCGTCTGGTCGAGGTCGACCGCGAAGTACAGGACGATGAACGCCAGCGTGCCGAGGATGGACAGGCCGAACAGGGTCGCCACCTGCTTCTCCGCGCGACGGGCCGCAGCCTCGTCGAGGTCCGCAGCTCGGGCGACGTGGGCGGGCAGCCCGGGGTTGGTGAAGCGCTCGGGGACGCCGCCCGTGCCGATGATGTGGCCCTCATCAAGCCTCACGGCCGTGCTGGAGGTGGAGGCGGGCTCCACCTCAGCACCGGGGTGGTGGGTTTCCTGCTCGTTCATCGGGGTACCGATCTTCTGTTCGACGGGCGGGTAGGGAAACGACTGGGGGTGCTAGGCCGATTTGGAGCCGAGCCACACGGCACAGGCCACGAAGATGCCCAGACCGAAGACCCAGGCGAACAGGCCCTCGGAGACCGGACCCATCGAGCCGAGCGAGAGGCCACCCTGCTTGGGTTGCTCCTCGATGGTGTTGAGGAACGCGATGATGTCGCGCTTGGCCTCGGGGGAGAGGTTGGAGTCGTTGAACACCGGCATGCTCTGGGGGCCGGTGGTCATGGCCAGGTAGATGTGCTCGTCGCTCGTACCGGTGAGGGCCGGGGCGTACTTGCCGCGGGTCAGGGCACCGCCGGCACCGGCGAAGTTGTGGCACATCGCGCAGTTCACGCGGAACAGCTCGCCACCCTTGGCCGGGTCACCCTTGGTGGGGTCGATGGCCTCGGCGCTCGGCCGCTCGGGTCCGGGGGACAGCGAGGCGATGTAGGCCCCGATCGCGTCGATCTGGTCCTGCGAGAACTTCACCTCGCCGCGCGCGGGAGCCTGCACCTTCGGCCCGGCCAACGGCATCCGGCCCGTTCCCATCTGGAACTCGACCGCACCGGCACCGACGCCGGCGAGCGCGGGGCCGGCGACCTTGTCGCCGTTGCCGGTGGCGCGGCCTTCGGCGTTCAGGCCGTGGCAGGAGGCACAGTTGGCCCGGAACAGGGCCTTGCCCTCTTCGACCGTCTGTGCCGGGAGGGCCTTCGTGGTCGCGTCAGCCGGCTTGGGCGCGAACGCTGCGTAGACGGCGCCCGTGAGGAACAGGCCCAAGATGATCAGGACGGCGATCGCGGCTGGGTGGCGGCGGCGGGCTGCCAGTGAGTTCACGGGTGCGTTCCTGTCGTCGTCTGCGGGGTCGTGGTCGTGGGGTGCGTCATCGTCTGGGTCACTTCAGCACGTAGATCATGATGAACAGGGCGATCCACACGACGTCGACGAAGTGCCAGTAGTACGACGTGACGACCGCGCCGGTGGCCTGCGCGTGCGTGTAGCGGCGGGTCGTGAAGGTGCGCCCGATGATGAGCAGGAAGGCGATGAGGCCGCCGGTGACGTGCATGCCGTGGAAGCCGGTCGCGAGGTAGAAGACCGAGCCGTAGGCATCGGAGGACAACGTGACGTTCTCGGCGACGAGGTGGGCGTACTCGTAGACCTGACCGGCGATGAAGACCGCACCGAAGATGTAGGTGAGCACGTACCACTCACGCATGCCCCACGCGGAGACCTTGGTCAGCTTGGTGCCGGCCGGCCGTGCGACGACGCCCTTCTCGGCCTGCAGCACACCGAGCTGGCACCACACCGAGGAGATGACCAAGACGATCGTGTTGGCGAGGGCGAACGGGATGTTGAGGATCGCCGTGTTCTCAGCCCACAACTGCGGCTCGTGGCCGCGGATCGTGAAGTAGAACGCGAAGAGCGCCGCGAAGAACATCAACTCGCTCGACAACCACACCATGGTGCCGACCGCGACCAGGTTCGGTCGGGTCGCTGGCCCCTGGCCGGGGATCGAAGGCACGGGCCCCGCGGGCCTGGTCTGGGAAGCTGTCTGAGTCGCCACGAACGCCATTATGGCCGGAAGTTCTCTCGCGTGCTGCGGGGACCCCCCAAAACGCTCGACAAGTCCGCGAAAGTTTCCGCTGAACGGCAGCGGCGACGAGGTGTTCTGGCCACCACGCAGGCCTTCCCGGCGGGTCGCTGTCGCCACCGGTACGATGCGCGCATGACCTCATCGCACGGCACCGACACCTCGGCTCAGGCCCCGGAGTCCGACGGCATCCACCGGGTGTCGGTCCTCCTCTACAGCGACGACGTGACGACCCGGGACGCCGTGCGTGCCGCTGCCGGCCGCCGCCCCGCCCGCGACGTCGAGATCGTCCGGTGGCACGAGTGCGCGACCGCCGAGGCCGTCGTCGAGGCGATGGATGCCGGGGGGTACGACGTCGTGATCCTCGACGGCGAGGCCTCCCCCCTCGGCGGGCTCGGCCTGTGTCGTCAGCTGAAGAACGAGATCTTCGAGTGCCCGCCGATCCTCGTGCTCACCGGGCGCCCGCAGGACGGGTGGCTGGCCGGGTGGTCGCTCGCCGACGAGTCCGTGTCACACCCGCTCGACCCGATCGTCGTCTCCGAGGCCGTGGCTGCCCTGGCGCGAACCCGGGTCGCGGTCGGCTGAGCGTCGTGACCCTCACCGATCCGGCCAGGGCAACCTGGCCGGACCTCTTGACCGCACTCCTGCGCCGGGAGGACCTCAGCACCGAGCAGGCCGGCTGGGCAATGGCCGAGATCATGTCGGGGGAGGCCACCCCGGTCCAGGTCGCGGGGTTCCTCGTCGCGCTGCGTGCCAAGGGCGAGACCGTGGCCGAACTGCGCGGCATCGCCGACGTCATGCTCGAGCACGCGAACCGGATCGACGTGCCCGGTCCGAGCATCGACATCGTCGGCACCGGCGGGGACCGCATGCACTCGGTCAACATCTCGACGATGGCCTCGATCGTCGTCGCGGCGACCGGTCTGCGCGTCGTGAAGCACGGAAACCGGGCGGCGTCCTCGAGCTCGGGCTCCGCCGACGTGCTCGAGGCGCTCGGCGTGTCGCTGACGTTGGCCCCCGAGCAGGTCGCCGCCGTGGCGCAGGAGGCCGGCATTACGTTCTGCTTCGCCAACGCGTTCCACCCGTCGATGCGTCACGCCGCCGTCGCCCGTCGCGACCTCGGGGTCGGCACCGCGTTCAACGCGCTGGGCCCGCTCACCAACCCCGGCCAGCCGACGTACGCCGCGGTGGGTGTCGCCGATGCTCGGATCGCCCCGCTCATCGCCGGTGTGTTCGCCGGCCGTGGCCGCGCCGCGGCGGTTTTTCGCGGCGACGACGGCCTCGACGAGCTGACCCTGGCGACGACGTCCACCGTGTGGTGGGTGCGCGACGGCGACGTCACCGAGCTCAGCCTCGACCCGAGCGATCTCGGCCTGGAGCTCAGCCCGGTGGAGGCCCTGCGCGGAGGAGACGCCGCGCACAACGCCCAGGTGGTGCGGGACCTGTTGGCCGGGGAGGTCGGCCCGGTGCGCGACGCGGTGGTGCTCAACGCGGGCATGGCTCTCGCCACGGCATCCGGTCTCGGTGACGACGTGTCGTCGGCCGCGCTGACGAGGGCCGTCGACGAGGGGATGCGGCGGGCCCGCGCCGCCATCGACGACGGGTCTGCCGCAAGGCTGCTGGAGCGCTGGGTCAGCGCGACCGCTGCCGCCTGACCGGGTCGGCCAGACCGCGCTCGGTCAGGTCTGGCTCAATCCGTTTCGGCGCGGGCAGGTCTCGAGCGGTCAGTTCTCGACAGGTCAGTTCTCGAGGCCGAGGCTGAAGGCCGCCTCGAGGTCGTGCGCGGAGTAGGTGCGGAACGCGATGTGGGTGTTCGTGCCCGTCACCCCGGTGACCTTGTTGAGCCGGTCGGCGATCGTGTCGGCGAGATCCTCGTGCCGCCGCACCCGCACCATGGCGATGAGGTCGGCGTCGCCGGCCACCGAGTAGACCTCGGTGACGCCGTCGAGGTCGGCGATCTCCTGCGCGACCTCGGGGATGCGGTCGACGTCGGCGGTGATGAGGACGATGGCGGTGATCACGACGTCAGCGTAGCCGGGGCGGTCACGAGGGACCGGATGCCGTGCCGAGCGGGCGTCGGATGCGGAGCGGAGGGTTCACTGCATGCCCTCGGTGGTGGTCTGCAACGAGCCTCAGCGCGATCCGGCGAAGCCAGCGACCTCACGTCGGGCGCTCTCCAGCGGTTCGAGCTCGGCGCGCACGGGTACCGCCCCACCGACCGGGCAGGTCCAGACACCGTCGATGTCGACGATGCGCACCCCGGGTGATTCGAGCCAGCGCAGGATCTTCTCGCTCTCCTCGGCGGTGGCCGCCGTCGCGGGTGGCAGCGCGGGGGCGACGACCTCGGCGCTGGCCCGCAGTGCCTCGATGTAGGGCATCGGGTCGGCGCCACGGGGTGAGGTCGTGCTGCCGGCGAGGCGGCCGTGCCGCACGCAGATGACCTCCCAGCCGCCGAGCAGGGTGCGCCGGGCGGCGACGAGCTCGCGGCTGCGTGCCAGCGGATCCAGGCGCTGCGATCGAGAGGTGCCCCGCACGAGGGCGACGAGCCGGTCGCGGACCACCTGGGCGTCCTCGAAGCGCTGCTGCGCGGAGAGCTCGGCCATCCGGTCGCGCAGGGCGGTGAGCAGGTCGCGGGTTCCGCCGGAGAGCAGGTCAGCCGCGCGGTCGACGATCAGCGCGTAGTCGTCGACCGACTGGGCGCCGGTGCAGGGCGCACCGCAGCGGCCCATGTCCGCGAGGGCGCAGGCGGATCGGGGCCGGGTGGGGGACAGCCGCTCGAGGCACTGGCGCAGCGGGAGCACCTCGTGGACGGCCGCGATCGCTGCCTCTGCGGCCGCGCGCGACGAGAACGGCCCGGCGTAGCGGGCGCCGTCATCGGCGACCGCACGCACCACCGACAGCCGGGGGAACGGCTCGACGGTCAGCTTGACCCACGGGGCCTTCTCGGGATGCCGTGACCTGCGGTTGTAGCGCGGCTTGTGCTCGGCGATGAGGCGCAGTTCGCGGACCTCGGCCTCGAGCGTCGTCGCGCACACGATGGGGGTCACGGACTCGGCGATGCGCACCATCTCACCCATGCGTCGCCGGTGCTCGGACGCGGTGAAGTAGGACCGTACCCGGGTGCGGATCGACACGGACGTGCCGACGTACAGGACGCGGCCCTGACCGTCCTTGAAGAGGTAGACGCCGGGGGCGTCGGGAAGGCCGTCGGCCAGATGGCGCTTGCGGCGTCGAGCGGGGGAGACCTTGGCCGTGTAGTCGAGAAGTTCTTCGAGGGAGTGCACACCGAGGGACCCGATGCGTTCGAGCAGGCCGTGCAGGACGTCGACGGTGGCCCGGGCGTCGTGCAGGGCCCGGTGGTCAGGGGCGGTGGTGGCACGGAAGAGCTGGGCGAGGCTGGCGAGCCGGTGGTTGGGCACCTCGTCGCGGCGCACGACCTGTCGGGCCAGGTGGACGGTGTCGAGCACCCGGAAGCCCGGCCACTCGTGGTCGGTGCGCCGGGCGGCGGCCTTCAGGAAGGAGATGTCGAAACCCGCGTTGTGGGCGACGAGCACGCTGCCGGCCGCGAATTCCAGGAAGGCTGGCAGGGCGGCCTCGATGCGGGGTGAGGAGGCCACCATGGAGTCGGTGATGCCGGTGAGCACCGAGATGAAGGCCGGGATCGGGCCACCGGGGTTGACCAGGGTCTGGAACTCGCCGAGCACCTCGCCGCCGCGCACCTTCACGGCGCCGATCTCGGTGATGCCGCACTCGGCAGGGCTGCCGCCGGTGGTCTCGAGGTCGACGACGACGAAGGTGACCGTGGACAACGCGGTGCCCAGGTCGTCGAAGGTGCCCTGCACCATGGCGGGGACCGCGGCCGTGCTCATGTCGCTGACGCTAGGTGTCACCACCGACAGACCCCGTGAGGCGCGCGGAAGCAGGCAGTGCCGTTGGCGTGGCGGCGCGGAGGCATGCAGTGCTGTGGGCGTGGCGGCGCGGAGGCATGCAGTGCTGTGGGCGTGGCGTCGACGCCCTGAGCCGGGATGTTCGGGTGGCGGCTCGATCAGAAGGGTGGTGGTTCGATCTCGAACTTCTCCGCCGCCACCAGTGGCCCGGCGTGGATGTGGTGGTGGGGATCGTCGTCGCGGCGCCTGGGGAATGTCAGGCATGCGCGATCGGGCCGGGCTCGGACGAGGTCGCCGCACCATCGCCGTTGTGCTGGCGATGGCGGGTGGGCTGTGGTGGTGGGCCGGTAGCCGTCGCCAAGCACCTCGAAGACCGTCTCGAGGATGCTCACCTCGGTAGCGGCGCTGTCGGTGGGCAACGCTGAGCCCGGGTTGTCCGATGTCGCTGCTGCTGTTGTTGCCGCTGCTGCCGTCGCCACCCCTCTTGCCGGACGCTGGTAGGGCGCTGGAGTCAAGGGGTCGATAGGCCCGGCGACCGCCGCAGGCAGGGTGAGCAGGTCGAGGTAGTTGCGGGGCCAGGTCACGAGGTGTCTGCCGACGGGGTCGGTCCAGGCCGCGGTGCCGTCAACGCCCAGGCGCACGCTCCATCCGGGTCGTTGTTTGATCCGGTGGTGACGCCGGCACAGGCACATCAGGTTCGCGGCGGTGGTTGGGCCGGTCGGCCACCGTCGTACGTGGTCCAGGTCGCAGAAGCGGGCCGCTACCGAGCACCCGGGAAAGCGGCATCGCCCGTCGCGCGAGCGCACCAGCGCTGCCAGCTGCTTCCTTGGTCGGTACGACGCAGTCCCGGGTGAGCTTGCCGACGCCACGGTTGAACCCGCCGACGCCAGGGGTGAGCGCTGCGGCTGTGGGCGCGCGATGCCCCCGTCGAGAAGCGCGCCGGTGCGGGGGTGGCACCGTGCAAATCGCACCTTCCGCTTGGCGCCCAGGAGTTCGGCGAGCCAGGCACGCCGCACCAGCATCGGATCACCAGCAAATGGCCCGAAAGCCTCCACCAGGTCCTCCGCCCCGGACTCGTGCGGCGCAGACCGAGCAGAACTGCACGGTCGGTCGTCACCGTCAGCCTCGCGGTGGGTGGCGGCGAGAGGGTCGTCACCGGCGCCGCCCTGCTGGCGCGGAGCGGCATCAGGCGGACGCGCGGGCGCAGCAGCACCCTCCCTGCCCGCGGGGTCGGCCGGGTTCGCGGGGTTGGCTGGGTTCGCGGGGGTGGTCGGGTTGGCTGGGTTGGTCGGATCGGTGTCCTCAGCGGTGGTGATCACCACCGTCACGTCGATGTTCGCGTTTCCGGTGACCAGGTCGATCAGGGCCTTGCCACGGGCCTGCTCCAGACGGTCGCACGACCCGTCGGCGACGTACTGCCGCGCCAACGCGTCGACGGCGGCCCACCCCAACGCTGCCTGCTCCGAGGGGAACGACCCCGACCAGCGGTCAACCCCCGGTTCCTCCGCCCACCGCCGCAATCCGCCCTCTGCGCGGGCTCGGACCGCCCGTTGGCGCAGCAGATCTGGACTGACCCTCGCCAACGCGCGACGACACCGTCGCCGTAACACCGACGCGCACTCTCGACCGAACCACTCCTCCAGCCCAACGACCACGGCACGGGCGACCTCTGGCGGAGCTTCTTCGAGCTCATCGGCGAGCACCGCCGCCGCGTACCCATCCAGGCGTCCATCGCGCATCGCCGCATGCACGCCAGCCAACCCCGACGGTGCTGCGAGGGTGTCCTCAGCGTCAGCTCCGTCGGCGTCCGCGTCCGCGTCTTGTGTGTCAGGCACCTCGGAACCGTCACCATCATCGCTAGCCACGGCATCCGGACCCTCAGCAACCTGGGCGGCTGTGGATTGCCCAGCGGCTGCCAACCTGGCCGCCAACACCACCCGACGTTGCGCTTGAAGGTGCGACACCCGCAACGCGCCCGCCACCACGTCCGGCGCATCCAGGGCCACGTGCCCTGGCACCCGCCGCGACTCGATGACCAAGCCGTCCTCATCCCACTCTTCCTCGATCGCCGCCACATGCGTGATCGCCACGTCTTGCACGGCCGTCAGCATGTTGATCAAGCCCTGAGACTCCTCGATCAGGGCAGCGAGGTCAGGGCGCGATGCCAGCCCACCCTCGCGGTCCACGACCCCGGCCAAGGCCCCCACCGCCCGACTCACCTCGGACAGCTCCGCTGCCCCCACCGAGCCTGCCGTGTGCGCCCAGCCTGCTGTGTCCGCCCAACCCGCTGTGTCCGCCCAGCCCGCCGTCTCCACCGAGCCTGGGAACCTGGCTGTCGACAGTTCGGGATGCCGGTCGCCACTGCGACCCGCGGTCACTCCGAGGTCAGACACGTCACCCTCCCCTGCCCGAAATTCGCTGTTCCCCAGCGTGATAGCCCCACGGCTGAACACGCCGCCCACCCTCTCGCGGGTGATACGGCAACCCTAGGCGCGGCCACCGACAGGGCCTTCCGACCAGTCTGCGAGGGATGCCGTCCATCCGGCAGCGGACGCTGGGTACGACGACTCGCGAGGCCTTGTCAGTGCTCTCTCCTACCGTGGACGCAGACCACCTGGAAAGGGGTGAGACCCGATGACCGGACACGACCTGACGATGACCGTCGAGTGCCGAACCTGCCCCGTGCGCGAGCTGCAGTGCGGTGACTGCATGGTGCCCGTGCTGCTCGACCTCGCGGCGCCCACGCTGCGAGGTGACCTCGCGCAGCAGTCGACCCTGCGTGTCGACCTCGCTCTCGACCCGCAGGAGCGCGCCGCCGTGACCAACCTCGTGCTGGCCGGGCTCGTCGACGCCGAGACCGCGTCACGCGCCCGTGCTCGGCTCGAGCCGGCGTCGCCGCACCTGGCGGGGGTTGCCGGCGACGACCGGGCCGTCGGCTGACCTCCGTACGATGGGTTGGTGTCCCGCCGGTCCTCTCTGAGCCATCGCGTGCTCGCCGCGGCGCTGACCGCCCTGGGGATGGTCGGTGTGGCAACGGTCGCAGGGTGTGCCGTCCCGGGCTCCACCCCAGCGACCTCGTCCAGCGAGTCCTTCGGCACGGCCGGCGCCTCCACCACGGCCCCGACGACGACCACGACGACGGGGGGAACGACCGCGGATGCCGGGCGGCCGGCATCCGCGTCAGAGGTCTCCGCGCTCCTCACCCGCCGTGCCGCGGCTCTGCTCGCCGGTGACGAGCAGGAGTTCAGGGCAACCGTCGCCGACCCACGCTCCAGTTCGGGTCGACGCCAGCTCGATGGGTATGACGCCGCCAGGGCGCTGCGGCTCGCCCGCCTGGAGGTCGAGAACCCAACGTTGACTGGTGACCTCGCCACCGTGGTCGTGCACTACCGGTTGGACGGGCTCGACACGGGCGACCGGGAGACCCGACTGGCCTACCGAGTGGTGCGACTGGGTGACGGGTGGGCCGTGGTGTCCGAGGAGCCGTCGGGCCCGGGTGCGAGCGCTCCGTGGGTCGCCATGCCGGGGCTGCGGGTGCACCGCACCAAGCACGCGGTGGTGGCCGGCACGGTGCCGCAGGCGAGCCTCGTCGAATACGCCGGCATCGTCGACCGCGCCAGGCCCGAGATGCATCGCCACTGGCCGGGGACGCCCAACCAGGTGCTCGTGCTCGCCCCCGCCACGGCGGAGCAGGCGGACGCCCTCCTCGGACGACCGAGAGCGGCAGAATCCGGCGGGGTGAAAGGCTCAGATGGGGCGATCGGCTCAGGCGGGGTGGACGGCTCAGGCGGGGCAGCAGGCCCAGGTGGGGCGGCAGAATCCGGCGGGACGGCTGGCTCGGCCGGGGCACGCAGCGAGGTGGCGGCCACCACCGAGGGCCCGGCCGGCCCCGACGGACGGGCGACGGGGGACCGCATCGTGCTGGACCCCGATGCCTACACCCGGCTGTCCGCCGTCGGCCGTGACGTCGTGCTCACCCATGAGCTCGCGCACGTCGCGGTGCGCTCGAGCGTGCCCGGAGCCCCTGCCACGTGGCTGGCCGAGGGCTACGCCGACCACGTCGGCTACGCCCGGGCTGGCCTTGGCGACGGCGTGCTGCTCGCACCCCTGATCACCGCGGTGCGCGAGGGGCGCGCCCCGACCGAGCTGCCTGACACCTCCGCGCTCCAGCCGACCTCGGGGAACCTCGAGGTGCCCTACCTCGCCGCGTGGCAGGCCGTTGACCTCATCGCGCAGGAGCACGGCGAGGAGGCGCTGCGAGAGCTGGTCCGGGCCGCAGCCTCCACCGGCACCGCAGCTGACGCCGAGGCCCGCACGGATGCCGCGCTCGAGACGGTGCTCGGCTCCAGCCGTGAAGAGCTCACCCGGGCGTGGCGGCAGCGGCTCGAGACCCTGGCTCGTTGACGGTCACCCCTTCCGGCAGGGGAGTGTCGGCCGCGTCGGAGTCGATGGCCTCGTCGGCGTCGGTTGCTCCCCGGGAGTCACCGGTCGGCAGTGCCAAGGATGCTGCCACGAGGGCCGCGACCAGCCAGAACTGGTTGTAGAACCCCTGCTTGTTGACCAGGTTGGCCACGGCCAGCACCAGGGCGAGCCAGCGCAGCACCTCGGCGACGTCAGGCCGTCGGCGCCACACGGCATACGCCGCGACCGCCACGATGCCGACCATGGCGGCGCCGGTCACCGCGAACGGCAGGGTCACCCCGTGCTCGTTGAGGGCGTAGAGGTACCAGGTGTTCGCGAACCGGATGGGGTGGAAGTTCAGCAGCGTGACGACGGTGTCGTTGACGAAGGCGTCGGCATCGGCGATGACCCACGGCGCCATGAGCAACCCTGCCAGGCCTCCGGTCGCGAGGGTTCTCGAGACGCCGAAAGGGCGCCAGACCAGGAGGACGGGAGCCAGCAGTGCCAGGTGCTGCTTGCTCGCGCACGCGAGCGCCAGCGGCACGATCGCCCACCACGCGTGCCCCCGGCGCACGAGGACGGCCCACCACACGATTGCGGCCGCGAGCACGGGTTCGGTCCAGGCCTGGTCGACCTGGGTGAGGGTGCCCGGGGCGAGCACGAGCACGGCGGTCACGGCGGCGGCCCGCTCGACGTGCCCCTTGGCCAGCGCCCACAGGCCGGCGTACAGCACGAGCGACCACACGAGGACGGCCCACCGCACGTCACCGGCGAGCCACCGGCCGGGAGCGGTGAGCACCGACATCCACGGCAGGTAGGGGAAGAAGTCCTGTACGCCGGGGGAGTCGGTCCACTGCTGGGTGTAGAGGTTCTCGCCGCGCCCCAGCGCATCGGCCCCCTGCTGGAGCACCACCCAGACGTCGATCTTCGGGGCGCGGTCGCCGATGACGGCGACGGCCGCCAGGGCGGTGTGGGTGAGCACCGCGACGACGTAGGCCGCTAGGGCCGTGGCGCGGCCGGGTCGGGTCAGCAGGACGGCGCAGACCAGCCCCCCGGTCGTGAGGATCGCCAGGGCCGCCGTGAGCCAACCTCCCCGCACGTAGCTGAACAGCGGGACGGTGAGCGTGATGACGACCGATCCGAGGAGAACGCTCGGGGCGAGCCAACGCGGGACGTCGATGACGAACCGGCGGGCCAGCCACCACGCGAGCAGGGCAGCGCACACGGTCAGCGTCAGCACGATCGGCACCCGGAACCGCACGACGCTCCACTGCAGCACGCCGAACCACGCGAGCCAGGCAAGCCCGAGCACCACGGCGGCCGAAGTGCCGGCAACGGCACGGGAGCGACCGGGTTCTGGCGCAGCGCTCTCGCTCCGCAGACCGGTGCCGCCGGTCTGCGACACCTCGTGGGCGTCAGCCACCGTAGAGGGCGTCGACCTCGTCCTCGAAGTCGCGCATGACGATGTTGCGCTTGAGCTTCAGGGACGGGGTGAGGTGACCGGACTCGAGGGTGAAGTCGCCGTCGAGGATGCCGAACTTGCGGATCGACTCGGCCTTGGAGACCGCGGTGTTCGCGGCGTCGACCGCCTTCTGAACCTCGGCGAGCACGGTCTCGTGCGCGCGGGCAGCGGCGAACGGCACCCCCTGCATGCCGTTGTTCGCTGCCCAGCCGGGGTACATGTCCGCGTCGAGGGTCACGAGGGCTGCGATGAAGGGCTTGCCGTCGCCGACGACGACGCACTGGCTGATGAGCGGGTGGGCCCGCAGGGCGTCCTCGAGGACCGCGGGGGCGACGTTCTTGCCACCGGCGGTGACGAGGATCTCCTTCTTTCGACCGGTGATCCGCAGGAAGCCGTCGTGGTCGAGCTCACCGATGTCGCCGGTGCGGAACCACCCGTCCTGGATCGAGGATGCCGTCGCCTCGTCGTTCGCGTGGTAGCCGCGGAAGACGTTGACGCCCCTCAGCAGGATCTCGCCGTCGTCGGCGATCCTCACGTCGACGCCGGGCAGGGGGAGGCCGACCGAGCCGATCCGCATCGCCGACGGGCGGTTCACAGTGGCCGGCGCCGTGGTCTCGGTCAGGCCGTAGCCCTCGAGGATCGTCACGCCGATGCCCCGGAAGAAGTGGCCGAGCCGCGTGCCGAGCGGTGCACCACCGGACACGGCATACTGGATCTCGCCGCCCATCGCGTCGCGCAGCTTCGCGTAGACGAGCTTGTCGAACACCGCGTGGCGCACGCGCAGGCCGAGCGGAACCGCACCCGAGTCCCGGGCCTGCGACCACGCGATGGCCGCCGCTGTGGCTCCGGCGAAGATCTTGCCCTTGCCGCCGGCCTCGGCCTTGGCCTCGGCGGAGTTGTAGATCTTCTCGAACACGCGCGGCACGGCCAGCACGAACGTCGGCTTGAAGGTGGCGAAGTCGTCGAGCAGGGCCTTGAGGTCGGAGGAGTGCCCCATCCGCACCCCGGCCGTCACCGCCAGCACTTCGATGAACCGGGCGAAGACGTGGGCGAGGGGCAGGAAGAGCAGGGTGGAGGCGCCCTGGCCCTTGACGACCTCGGCGATCTCCTCGCTGGTGTTCTCGGCCAGGGTGAGGAAGTTGCCGTGGGTCAGCTCGACACCCTTCGGGCGGCCGGTGGTGCCCGAGGTGTAGATGATCGTCGCGAGGCTGTCGCGCTGAAGGGCCGAGCGACGAGCCGCCAGGTCGGCGTCGTCGACGTCGTCGCCGTCCTGGCTCAGGCTGTCGATGTCCCCCTGGCCGATGACCCAGACCTCCCGAAGGCCGGGCAGGCGCGAACGGGACGCCTCGACGGCGGCGAGGTGGGCGGCATCCTCGACGATGACCGCGACGGCGGCGGAGTCCGCGAGGATCCACTCGACCTGGTCGGGGGAGGACGTCTCGTAGATCGGGACCGGGACGGCCCCGGCCGACCAGAGGGCGAAGTCGGCCACCGTCCACTCGTAGCGGGTGCGGCTCATGATGCCGACGGCCTCGCCGGGGGCGATGCCGGCCGCCATGAGGCCCTTGGCGAGAGCGGCCACGTCGGCGGCGAACGTGGCCGCGGTGACGTCGGTCCACTCCGACCCCGACCGCACCGAGAAGGTCACCTTGCCGGGGTTGGCGCTCGCCTGACGACCCGGCAGGTCGGCCAGGCTCCCGCTGGAGGTCTCAGGCAGGATCAGCGGCATGGACTTCTCGTGCACGGGTGGCTCCTTGGGCGACGACAGGGCTTCGTGAGGGCAACGGACAGGGCTTCGTGACCCACTGTAGAACCCGCCAACGCGGGCACCCGCGAATGACGGCGGCCCGGTGCGGGTAACGTGCCGTCCCATGGCCGACCGCACCCAGTCCTCGATCGAGATCGCCGCCGAACCCGGGGACGTCCTCGACGTCATCGCCGACTTCGAGCGCTACCCGGAGTGGGCGCACGAGGTCAAGTCGGCGACCCTGCTCACCGAGGACGGGGACGGCTGGGCCGACCAGGTGGAGTTCCGGCTCGACGCGGGGGCCATCAAGGACCACTACGTGCTCGAGTACGACTGGAACGTCGCCGAGGACGGCACGGGCAGCGTGTCCTGGCACCTCGTGCGGGCCAACCTCCTGAAGGGCCTGAACGGCACCTACACGCTCGACCGTGTCACCGGCGGCACCAAGGTCACCTACGACCTCGAGGTCGAGCTGACGATGCCGATGATCGGCCTGCTGAAGCGCAAGGCTGAGAAGCACATCATCAACCTCGCCCTGTCCGAGCTCAAGAAGCGCGTCGAGGGCTGAGCCCCGCCATGCCCCGCGTCGTCCTCGTGACCGGCAAGGGCGGCGTCGGCAAGACGACGACCGCCGCCGCCACGGCCGTGCGGGCTGCGCGGTCGGGTCTGCGGACCCTGGTCATGTCCACGGATGCCGCACACAGCCTCGGTGACGCGCTCGACGTCGACCTGCGCACCGCCCGTACCTGGGACGACAGCCACGCGGTCGAACCCGGGTTGCACGCCCTCGCCGTCGGCGCACACACCGCTGTCGAGGCCGACTGGCAGGTGGTGCGCGACTACCTGCTGGGCGTGCTGGACGCCATGGGCGTGGACCCCGTCGTCGCCGACGAGCTGACCTCGCTGCCCGGTGCGGAGGAGGTCACGGCGCTGGCCGCCCTCGCCCTGCAGACCCAGCGCGGCCAGTGGGACCTCGTCGTCGTCGACTGCGCCCCCACCGCGGAGACCCTTCGGCTGCTCGCCCTGCCCGAGGTCCTCGGCTGGCACCTGGATCGCCTGCTGCCCGCACAACGACGACTGCTCACGGTGCTGCGCCCGGCGGCATCCGCCGCCACGGGGGTGCCGGTGCCGGGCCCGGAGGTGCTGCTCGTCCTGCGTGCCTGGCGCGACCTCATGGTCGAGGTCCGCACCCTGCTCACCTCGCCCCGGGCCAGCGTGCGCGTGGTGCTCACCCCGGAGCGGGTCGTCATCGCCGAGAGCCGTCGGGTGCTCACCTCGCTCTCGCTCCACGGCTACGCCGTCGATGCCGTCGTCGTGAACCGGGTGCTGCCCGCGTCCGCGCCGGGCGACACCGACCCGTGGCGGGCGGCGTGGACCGCGGCCCAGGCCAGCGGGTTGGAACGGGTGCGGGAGTCCTTCCGCGGCATCCCCGTCCTCATCGCCCCCTACCTCGCCGGCGAGCCGATCGGGGTGCAGGCACTCGAGGCGCTCGCCACCTCGACGACGTCCGAACGTGGCGCGGTGCCGGCGATCATGGACGACGTCGACGTGCCGGTCATGCGGGTCGCGGCGGACGGTGACGACTTCGTGCTCAGCCTGCCGCTGCCGCTCGTGTCGGCGGGTGAGGTGGAGATGGCCCGCCGTGACGACGACCTGGTCATCGAGGTGGGCGGGCAGCGGCGCGTCGTCACCCTCCCGTCGGTGCTGCGCCGGTGCATCGTCCAGAATGCCGATGTCGGCAACGGAGTGCTGCGGGTGCGGTTCGAACGGGACGAGGAGCAGTGGGCCAGTGGGCGCTGATCGCTGGGATGAGCAGGTCGGGTCGGTCGCCGACGAGGCCGCCAAGCTGCTCGAGAGCCTGCGCCGGTCGGCGGAGACCGCCAGCGGCGCCGCCCCGGCCGGCCCCGCTGGCGCCGGCGAGCCCGCTGGCGCAGAGGCGCACGAGCCCAAGGGTCGACATGAGGGTGAAGGTGAGGGTCGACGCGACGGTGAGCGCCCGGCATCCGAGGCCGGTGGCCACGACCCCTTCTGCACCTGGTGCCCGCTGTGCCGCACCGCCGAGGTCGTGCGCTCGCTGAGCCCTGAGACGATCATCCGCCTGGCCGACCTCGCGACCCTGGCCGCCACGGTCCTGGCCGATTTCGCGAGCGCTCGTGCGGCGGACGCACCCCCGAACGCCCCCTCGGATGCCGGGAAGTCGCCGTCGCGGCGACCCGCGGCGTCCGCGGCACCGCGACCCAGCCCCAGCCGCCCCATCCCGGTGAGGGACGCCGAGCCCGTCAGCGCCGACGGACAGGGCAAGGACCCGAAGGATACGCCCAGTGGTTGAGCAGGGTCTGGCGATCGGCATCGACATCGGCGGCACGAAGGTGGCCGGCGGGGTCGTCGACGCCGACGGGGTCGTCCACGAGCGGGCCCGTCGCAGCACCCCTCACCGGTCGACGAGCCCGCGCGTCGTCGAGGACACCATCGTCTCGGTCGTCGAAGAGCTGCTGGACAGCAGCACGGGGCCGATCGTCGCGGTCGGCATCGGTGCCGCCGGCTTCGTCGCGGCCGACCGCGCGACCGTGGTCTTTGCCCCACACCTGTCCTGGCGCAACGAACCGCTGCGCGACGCCCTCGCCAGCCGGGTGGCGCTGCCGACCTTCGTCGACAACGACGCCAACGCCGCGGTGTGGGCCGAGCACCGCTTCGGTGCCGGGCGCGGCGAGAGCCACCTCGTCATGGTCAACCTCGGCACGGGGATCGGCGGGGGCATCGTGCTCGACGGTCAGGTCATCCGTGGCCGGCACGGCATCGCGGGCGAGTTCGGGCACATGCAGGTCGTGCCCGACGGCATCCGGTGTGAGTGCGGCAACCGGGGGTGCTGGGAGCAGTACGCCTCCGGCAACGCGCTCGTGCGGGAGGCCCGGGCGCTGTTCTCCGCGGGAAGTCCCGTCGTCTCCGACCTCTTCGACCGGGTCGGTGGCCGGCCCGAGGACCTCACCGGCCCACTCGTCACCGAGGCCGCCCGCGACGGCGACCCGCTCGCCTGCGAGCTGCTGGCCGAGATCGGGCGTTGGCTGGGGCTCGGCATCGCCGACCTCGCCGCTGCCCTGGACCCCGGCACCTTCGTCATCGGCGGGGGTGTGAGCGCAGCCGGCGAGCTGCTGCTCGAGCCGGCGCGGGCGGCCTTCCGTCGCCAGCTGACCGGCCGTGGGTACCGCCCGGAGGCGACCATCGTCGCGGCCGAGCTGGGCAACGAGGCCGGGCTCGTCGGTGCCGCCGACCTCGCCCGCACCGACGCCCTGGCGCGCTGAGGTCGACCTCGGTGACCACGCTGCGGGTGGCGACCTACAACACGCGCGACTTCCTCGACGACCACCGGCTGGCTGCCCGGATCGTGCGCGCGGTGGCGCCCGACATCCTGTGCCTGCAGGAGGTTCCTCGCCGACTCTTCGCGACCTGGCGCGTGCGTCAGTTCGCGGCCGCGACCGGCATGACCTGGCCCGGCCGTCACCGGAGCAGCGGAGGCACGACGATCTTCGTCTCCGACCGGGTGCGGGTGCTCGACTGTCACCACTCCCGGCTGCCGGTGCGCTGGCCGGACCGCACCCGTGGCTACGCCGTCGTGCGGGTCGCCGCGCCGGGCGGGACCGAGTTGACGGCCGTGTCGGTGCACCTCAGCCTGAAGCCCGACGAGCGGGTCGTCCACACCGAACGCATCCTGCAGGCGCTCTCGGACCGCGGCTCGCTCATCATCGCCGGCGACCTCAACGAGGGCGACACCGGCGCCGCGTGGCGGCTCATCGACGTCCCTGACCGGATGAGGCTGGTGTCCCCGGCGGCCCCGACGTTCCCGGCGAAGCGGCCGCGGCGGGTGCTCGACGTGGTGTTCGCGTCACCGGACCTGCGCGTCAAACCGCACCGCGACGTGCTGTTGCCGGATGCCGTGTGGGCGCAGGCGAGCGACCACCGGGCCACCTGGGTCGACCTCGAGGTCTGAGCCTGCGCGAGCGGTGCCCGCTGTGGGATCCCTACCTCCCGGGAGTGCGCCTCAGATGCGCGCGCCGTCGTCTCCGCTCGTGGGGTCGCGGTGTGCGGGCTGGCGCAGCACGAGCAGGGCGAAGCCGAGCAGTGAGACGACGACCGACGCCACGAACCACCGGGTGCTGTGGAACGGGCGGGCGAACACGACGTAGAGCAGCATGAGCGGCCCGGCGACCAGGCCGATGACGGCACCCCAGAAACCGAGGTCCTCCTGCGGCGGCAGGGTGACCTCGGGGGGCTCGAAGTGCGGCTCCTCCGCGGCGATGGCCGCCTCGAGGGCCTCCTCGGCGTCGGCGGCGGCGCGTTCGGTGGCGGCGTCCTGGGGCTCGGGGGTTCGCCAGGCCGACGCCGGGATGATCAGGTTGAGGGGGGAGGGGTTGACCCAGGGGTCGCGTGGTGCGGGTGCGGCTGCCTCCGGCCCGGCGGACTCCGACTGGTCCGCGTCCCGCGGCGGCCCGTCTGCGGAGTCGCCGGGGACAGCGGAGTTGCTGGAGCTGGCGGAGCCAGCAGCGGACTCGGGCCCGGCCGCAGGATCCGCGGGGGAGTCGTCGGTGACGGGGGCACCTGCCGGTGCCACGGCATCCGACTCATCGACCGCCGAGTGCTCCCACTGCGCCACGATCGAGGCGAAGCGCGCATCGACGTCGCGTTCGTCCATGTCGCCGGGCCGGTCTGGCACGGGGTCTCCTCGGGTGGTGCGGGCGGGGGCTTCGATCTTCGCATGCGATCAGATCAGGACAGCTATGTGATCCAGTGCACTAGGCTGCGGGCGACGCGCAAGGAAGGGTGGTCCGGTTGTTCTACTGGGTGCTGAAGACGGTCATTCTCGGGCCGATCCTTCGCCTGCTGTTCCGGCCGTGGGTCGAGGGGTCGGAGAACATTCCCGAGACCGGTGCGGCGATCTTCGCCAGCAACCACCTCTCCTTCTCGGACTCGATCTTCCTGCCGCTGTGCGTGCCGCGGCGGATGACCTTCCTCGCCAAGTCCGACTACTTCACGGGTGAAGGCATCAAGGGCCGGCTCACGGCCGCCTTCTTCAAGGGTGTCGGGCAGCTTCCCGTCGACCGCTCCGGTGGGCGCGCCAGCGAGGCCGCGCTGCGCTCGGGGCTGAAGGTGCTGCGCCGCGGCGAGCTGCTCGGGCTCTACCCCGAGGGCACGCGCAGCCCCGACGGTCGCCTCTACAAGGGCAAGACCGGCGTGGCGCGCATGGCGCTCGAGGCCGGGGTGCCCGTCATCCCCGTGGCGATGATCGACACCGACAAGGCCCAGCCGACCGGCAAGAAGATCCCCAAGCTGATCCGCGTCGGGGTGCGCATCGGTGAGCCGCTGGACTTCTCCCGCTACGAGGGCATGGAGGGCGACCGGTTCGTCCTGCGCTCGATCACCGACGAGATCATGTACGCGATGATGGAGCTCTCCGGTCAGGAGTACGTCGACATGTACGCCACCGCGATGAAGGACCGCATCGCCCGCGAGAAGAAGAGCAAGGCCAAGGAGGCCCAGCAGGCGTCTCAGCCCGGCCGGGCCGTCTCCGAGCTGGAGGGCGTCCTGGACGCCGAGGGTCTCGACGACGACAGCGGGCCGCAGCGCCGCGCGAGCTGACCGGGGGGTCGTGGTGGGGGTGCTCGGGCCGAGCTCGGAGCGCACGGGACGTCGCGAGCCCGTCGTGGTGGAGTCCTTCCACCGCGGGCTCGACGTCTACCGCCCGCTCGCCACGCTGTATGCCGCGTGGCTGGCCTGGCAGCGCCACGAGACGATGGTGCGGCCCTGGGTGGCCGTGGTGGTGCTCGCCGTCATGCTCGCCTGGTCGGTCGGCCTGCTGTTCTACCGGCGCCGCACCGTCGGGGTCGTCGTCGTCGAGGTGTCGATCGCCGTCGCCGGCATCCTGGCCACCCTGCTCGCCGAGACCCCCGAGTCCATCGCCGCGGGGCAGTTCACCCTGCCGACGATCTGGGCGGCGGGCTCGGTCGCCGGTGGGGCCGTCGTCGCCGGCGCCCGCGGAGGGCTCATCGCGGCGGCGGTGATCGCCATCGCCGACCTCATCGAGGTGGGCCGCCCGACCCAGACGACCATCCACAACATCGTCCTGCTCGTGCTCCTCGGCGGCCTCATCGGCCTGGCGGTCGACCTCGCCCGCCGTGGCCTCGAGGGTGAGGAGCAGGTGCTGCTCGAGCGCGAGCGGTTGCACGAGCGCGAACGCATCGCCCGCGTCGTCCACGACGGCGTCCTGCAGTCACTGGCCTACATCCACCGGCGCGGCGAGGACATCGGGGGCGAGGCCGCCGACCTCGCCGCGATCGCTGCCGAGCAGGAGCGCTCGCTGCGCCGCTTTGTGTCCGGGACCGGGGCGCCCGACGCGGGCGGTGCCGTCGCCGACCTGCGGGCGGCTCACGGGGAGGAGACCGACCTGCGGATCGCCCTCACGGCCCGTGAGCGCCCCGATGTCACCGTCGCGGTGCCGGCCGACCCGGTGCTCGTCGACGTGCTCGTCGCCCACGAGGTCGATGCAGCGCTCGCCGCGGCCCTGGACAACGTCGACCGTCATGCCGGGCCGGGTGCGCGGGCGTGGGTGCTGCTCGAGGGTGACTCCTCGGGCCTCGAGGTCACCATCCGCGACGACGGGGTGGGCGCGCAGCTCGCCGATGTCTTCGATGCCGCCGATCGGGGCCGTCTCGGGGTCAGCTCATCCATCCGCGGCCGCATCGAGGACCTCGGCGGCACCGTCACGTGGACCACCCGCCCCGGCGGAGGGTGCGTGGTCCGGATGACCATTCCGCGAACCGTCAAGGAGCGAGCATGACCACGACCCCAAGGGATGCCGGGGGGTCACCCTCCGCGTCGGCCCCGGGTGACGCTGCGCCGACCGTCCTCGTCGCCGACGACCACCCGTTGTGGCTCTCGGCCCTGGAGCGGGACCTCACCGAGCGGGGCCTGCGCATCGTCGCGACGGCCACCGACGGCCCGTCGACCGTGCGCCGAGCCCGCGCGACCCGGCCCGACGTCCTCGTCCTCGACCTCAACCTGCCGGGGATGCGCGGTGACGAGGTGTGCCACGCCCTCGGTGACCTGCCCACCCGGGTGCTCATCCTCTCCGCGAGCGGTGAGCAGCGTGACGTCCTCGCGGCGATCAAGGCGGGAGCCACCGGCTACCTCGTGAAGTCGGCATCCGCACAGGACATCGTCGATGCCGTGCACGCCACCGCCCGCGGGGAGGCCGTGTTCACGCCGGGGCTCGCCGGGCTCGTCCTCGGGGAGTTCCGCCGGATGGCCGACGGGTCGTCGTCGGCGACCGCCACGGCATCCGAGGTGTCCGGCACCGGTGCCACGGCTGCCGGGGCTGCTGCTGAGGAGCGCCGCCGCCCCATCCCCGAGCTGACCGAGCGCGAGACCGAGGTGCTTCGCCTCGTCGCCACGGGCATGTCGTACAAGGAGATCGCGGCCGAGCTGTTCCTGTCGCACCGCACGGTGCAGAACCACGTGCAGAACACGTTGGGCAAGCTGCACCTGCACAACCGGGTCGAGCTCGTGCGCTTCGCGCTGGCCCGCGGCCTCGAGGACGAGGGCTCCGCGCAGGACTGAGCGCGGCGACGGCTCGGTCACGGGTCCCGGGGCGCTGCGTCCACACGTGGGCCTCCGTCGACGCGTTGGTTCCCTGCGCCTGATTCGCTGAGGGCGACCCGATAGGGGTGCTGCTGAGGGCCCTTGCGTCGCACAAGGACTTCCTTGCCCGACGCAACGAACCCCCGACAGGCCTCGGGGGCAAAAGGCTGCGGATCAGCCCCGGGAGGGGGTGCGTGCAGGCTCGTTGCATGAGTGAAGGAATTCATTGCCCGACGCAACGACCCGTACAGCAGACCCCAGGTCCGCTCTCTCAGAAAAGGAGCGGGTCTTCGCGGAGTCTGGCCGCCCGGCGAGGGCGGAGGCCGCGTCCGCCTGAACGGATGCGGGCGCGACCGGCATACGGGCAGACGCAGGCGGGCGCCGCACTGGACCTATCCTTGCCCGGTGAGCACGACCACCGCACCAGACCCCCGCCAGCGGCTCGCCGCCGGTGCCGAACTCCCCGCTGCCCAGCAGCCGGTCTGGCCCGACGCCGACGCACTCGCCGAGGCCGTGGCCACCCTGGCCAGCTACCCGCCGCTCGTCTTCGCCGGCGAGTGCGACGTCCTGCGCGAGCGGATGGCCGCCGTCGCCCGCGGTGAGGCCTTCGTGCTCCAGGGCGGCGACTGCGCCGAGACCTTCGCCTCCGCCACGGCCGACAACATCCGTGACCGGGTCAAGACGATCCTGCAGATGGCGGCGGTGCTCACCTACGGCGCGTCGGTGCCCGTCGTCAAGGTCGGCCGGATGGCAGGGCAGTACGCCAAGCCCCGGTCGAGCAACTTCGAGACCCGCGCCGGCGTGACCCTCCCGGCGTTTCGCGGCGACATGGTCAACGACTTCGACTTCACGCCGCAGTCGCGTACCCCCGACCCCCAGCGACTCGTGCGGGCGTACCACGCGAGCAGCGCCACGCTGAACCTCGTGCGGGCCTTCACCACCGGTGGGTTCGCCGACCTGCGCCACGTCCACGACTGGAACAAGGGCTTCGTCGCCAACGCCGCGAACGCGCGCTACGAGCGGCTCGCCAAGGACATCGACAAGGCGATGAAGTTCATGAACGCCTGTGGTGCCGACTTCGAGGCGATGCGCACCACCGAGTTCTTCTCCGCCCACGAGGCCCTCGTGCTCGACTACGAGCGGCCCCTCACCCGGGTCGACTCGCGCACCGGTGAGCTCTACGACACGTCCGGGCACTTCGTGTGGGTGGGGGAGCGCACCCGCGACCTCGACGGCGCCCACATCGACTTCGTCGCCTCCGTGCGCAACCCCGTCGGCATCAAGGTGTCGGCCAACGTCGATACCGACGACCTCCTGCGGATCATCGACAAGGTCGACCCGCAGCGTGAGCCCGGCCGCCTGACCTTCATCACCCGCATGGGCTCGGGCCGCATCCGTGAGGCGTTGCCGACCATCGTGGAGAAGGTCACGGCATCCGGTGCCTCGATCACCTGGGTGTGCGACCCGATGCACGGCAACACCTTCGAGTCGGCGTCGGGCTACAAGACCCGCGACTTCGACGACGTCGTCGAGGAGGTCGAAGGCTTCTTCGAGGTGCACCGTGGCCTCGGCACGGTCCCCGGCGGCATCCACGTCGAGCTGACCGGCAACGACGTCACCGAGTGCATCGGTGGGTCCGAGAAGATCCTCGACGCCGACCTGAACCTGCGCTACGAGACGGTGTGCGACCCGCGCCTGAACCACCAGCAGAGCCTCGAGCTGGCGTTCCTCGTCGCCGAGATGCTGAACCAGGACTGACCTCGGTGCGCGCCGACCTGCTCTCGGACACCCTGACCCGGCCGACCCCGGCCATGCGCCAGGCCATGGCGCACGCCGAGGTCGGTGACGACGTCTTCGGCGAGGACCCCACGGTCCGGGCGCTGGAGGACAAGGTCGCCGCGCTGCTCGGTCACGAGGCCGGGCTGTTCGCACCGACCGGCTCCCTGGCCAACCAGCTCGGGCTGCGCCTGCACGTCGGCCCCGGCCAGGAGCTCGTGGCCGACCAGCTGGCGCACGTGCTGCGTGCCGAGCTCGGGGCGGCGGCGGCGTTCTCGGGCATCACGAGCCGGTCCTGGCCCAGCGAGCGCGGGCTGCTCGACCCGGCGGGGCCGATGTCGCTCGTCACGACCGGGGTCGGGCCCTACCAGGTCGAGACCTCGCTCGTCGTGCTGGAGAACACCCACAACTTCGGTGGCGGCACGGTGCAGCCGATCGAGGCCATCCGTGAGGTGCGGGCAGCCACCCAGCCCCTCGGGGTGGCGATGCACCTCGACGGGGCGCGGCTGTGGAACGCCCACGTCGCGACCGGGGTGCCGCTCACGGCATACGGCGAGCAGTTCGACACGGTCAGCGTGTGCCTGTCCAAGGGGCTCGGTGCCCCGGTGGGCTCGGTGCTCGTGGGCTCGGCGGAGCACATGGCGCAGGCCCGGATCTGGCGCAAGCGGTACGGGGCGGGGATGCGGCAGGTCGGCATCCTGGCGGCGGCCGGCATCCACGCCCTGGACCACCACCTCGATCGTCTCGACGACGACCACGCCCGGGCTGCGCGCTTCGCCGCGGCGTGTGCCGAGGCGGCTCCTGCGTCGGTTGACGCCGCGACCGTCGAGACGAACATCGTCGTGCTCGACGTCGGTGCGCTCGGCTGGCGGGCACCGGCGTTCGTCGCCGCCCTCATCGAGCAGGGCGTGCGCACGTATGCCGTCGGGCCGGGTCGGGTGCGCTTGGTGTGGCACCTCGACGTCGACGACGCGGGCACGGACGCCGCCATCGACGCCGCGACGACCCTCCTGCGTACCCAGATCGACCAATAGGACGCTCGGGGCACGAGCCTGCACGGGCGTTGGCGTACCGAGATCGACCAATAGGTCACTCGAGGTACGCGGTACGTCGAGTCTGCTCGGTCAGACGTCGTGGTGCAGGGCTTCGACCGGAGGGTCCTCCGCGGCGGTGGCGTCCGGGTCGCGCGGGGTCGACTTCAGCTCCACGAGGTACATCGCCGTCACCACCATGGCGCCGCCGATCAACATGCGTCGGGTCAGGCTCTCACCGCCGAGCAGCACGGCGAAGAACGCGGCGAACACCGGCTCCAGGGCCATGACGATGGCCGCCCGGGTCGCCGTGAGGTGGGCCTGCGCCCAGGTCTGCGACCACAGCGCACCGGCACCGGCGATGAGCGCCATGTACAGCAGCGATGCCCACTGCCCTCCGTCGGCAGGCAGGGTCAGCCCGCCCGGGACGGCGGCGACGCCCGTGACCACGGTGATCACCCCAGCCTGCACGGTGGCCAGACCGACCGCGGCCTGCGCCGTCGACCACCGTCCGAGGGCGACGATGTGGCCGGCGTAGAGAACGGCGGAGAACAGGGTCAGCGCCTCGCCCGCCCCGACGGCAAACCCCTGGAGTGACAGCACCGCCAGCCCGGCCGTGGCCAGGGCGACGGCAGCCCACGTCACCGGCCGGATGTGCTCGCGCAGCAGCACCGCCCCGAGCACCGGGGTCAGCACGACGTAGGTGCCCGTGATGAAGCCCGAGACCGACGCGTCGGTGTGCTGCAGGCCCATCGTCTGCAGCACCTGCGCAGACCCGTACAGCACCCCGAGAACGACCCCGATGCGCAGGTCGCGGCGACTGAGTGCCAGGGTCTGGCGCCGGAACAGCGCGAACATGACGATGGCGGCGATGCCGAAGCGCACCGTGAGGAAGTCGGCCGGGGGCACGGTCTCGACGAGGTCGCGGATGAGGAAGAACGTCGAGCCCCACACGGCGGTGACGCCGACGAGCAGCAGCGTGGCGAGCCGGGTCCGCCCGGCGGGAGCAGTCATGGCGCCGCTCAGACGATCGTCAGGGTGATGGTGCTGCCCTTGGGCGCCTGGCCGCTGCCCGGCTCCTGCAGTCGCACGGTGCCGAAGAACCCGCCGAGGGCCTTGCGAACGGTGACCTTGAAGCCCGCGGCCTCCAGCGCCGCGCGGGCCTGGTCGACCTGCTGCCCGACCACGTTGGGGACGTCGACCATGACCGGGCCCTTGGAGACGACCAGCGTCACGGTGTCGCCCTTGAACAGGGTGCCGTCGTTCGGGCTCTGGCTGATCACCATGCCCTTGGCGACCGTGTCGCTGTTCTCTTCCTTGCTGGCGTCGACCTTCAGCCCGAGGTCGGTGAGCGACTTCTGCGCAGCGGCGGCGTCCTTGCCGGTGTAGTCGCGCACCTCGATGGGTTTGCGGCCCTTGCTCACCGTGAGGTTGACCTCGACGCCCTTCTTCAGGCTGGCACCGGGCCCGGGGTCGGCCGAGATGACCTCATCCTTGGGCACGGTCTCGTCGAAGACCTCCTCGACCTCGCCGACGACGAGGTTGACCTCGGCGATGCTGGCCGTCGCCTCGGTGAGGGTCATCCCGACCACGGGCGGCACCTCGTAGCGTTCCGGCCCCTTCGACACGACGACGGAGACCCCGGCACCGCGCCGGATCGTGTCGCCGGCACCCGGGTCCGTGGAGATCACCTGGCCGGCCGGGACGACCTCGTCGAAGGCTTGCGTCACGGTCGGGGTGAGCGCCGCGTCGTCGATGGCAGCCACGGCGGCGGCCTCGGTCTGACCCAGCACCGAGGGGACGGTCGCCATCGCGCCCGGACCGAGCATGAAGAACCAGGCCGTCAGGGCGGCGATGAGGGCGGATGCCGCGATGGCTGGCCACCAGCGTCGCGTCCCACCCGATCGGCCTCCACCGACGACCACCCTGCCCTCGAGCGGGGCAGGAGGAGAGGGGGACGAGGCGGGCAGGGCAAGGGCCCGGGTGTCGGTGTGCGGGCGGGTCGTGACGCTGCCGGATGCCGTCGCGGAATGGCTTCCGGGCATCGGCAGGGCGGCGGTCGCGGCCGGGGAGGCGGCGGCGGTGGTCGGCAGGGCGGCAGCCGCGAGCGCCTCGGCGCCGGCGGGTCGTGAGTCCAGGGCTGCGGGGGACAGCAGGGCCCGGGTGCGCCGCAGCATGGTGAGCAGGGCCGCGGCATCCGCGGGCCGGTGGTCGGGGTCGCGGGCCGTGGCGGCGGCGACGAGGTCGTCCAGCGCCGGGTCGAGGCCTGGCACCCGGCTGGAGGGCAACGGCATCCCTCCGTGGACGTGCTGGTAGGCGACGTGGATCGCCGTGTCGCCGGTGACGGCCTTGGTGCCGGTGAGCATCTCGAACAGCATCAGCCCGGCGGCGTAGACGTCGCTGCGGGCATCAGCGATGCCCCGCTCCACCTGTTCGGGGGAGAGGTAGGCGACGGTGCCGAGCAGCACACCGGACGTGCTCGTGACGGTCTGGCTGGTTACGGCTCGGGCCAGACCGAAGTCGGCGACCTTGACCGTGCCGTTGTCGTTGATGATGACGTTCTCGGGCTTGACGTCACGGTGGATCAGGCCGTTGGCGTGGGCCTCGCCGAGGGCGAGCAGCACCGGTTCGAGGATGTCGAGCGCGGCGCGCGGGGTGAGGGCCCCCTCTTCGCGCATCACCTCACGCAGGGTCAACCCAGGAACGTGCTCCATGACGAGGAACATGACGTCACCGTCGCGACCCTGGTCGTAGACGGCGACGACGTTGGGGTGCGACAGGGATGCCGCCGAGCGCGCCTCGCGGTGGAAGCGGGTGACGAAGCTCTCGTCGTGGACGAGGTGCTCACGCATGACCTTCAGCGCCACCTCGCGACCGAGGCGCTCGTCGAGGGCCAGGTAGACGGTGGCCATTCCGCCGTCGGCGAGTCGACGGAGCACTCGATAGCGCCCGTCGAGGGTGCGCCCGATGAGCGCGTCGCCGTTGGATGACACCGTAGGAGTGTACGTAGATCCGGGCTGCGATCCGTCATCTGAGGGCCCCGTCGCAGGTGTGTCCTCCCGCCGGACACGGGTGCTGTGGCACGCTAAGCGCCGTGAACGAGACCCCGCAGAGCGAGACGAACGACGCCGCAGCAGCCGCACCCGGTGCTGACCTCGAGGCACTGGTCGGGGAGTGGCTGACCGTTCCGGACATCGCCGAGCGCCTCGGTCTGCCGTTGTCGACGGTGCGCCGGCTCATCGAGGACCGTGAGCTGCTCTCCCACCGCATCGGGGAGCGGCGGGTCGTGGCCGTTCCGGCGGGCTTCCTCACCGACGAGGGGCCGCACCACGCCCTCAAGGGCACGTTCACCGTGCTGGCGGACGGCGGGATGACCGACATCGAGATCATTCGCTGGTTGCACACGCCCGACGAGACGCTTCCCGTGCCGGGCACGCCGCTCAACGCCATCCACGCGGGCTTCAAGACCGAGGTGCGCCGCCGCGCCATGGAAGAAGCGTTCTGACCGCGGGCTGACCCTTCCGCCGGGGCAGCGGCTGCGCCACGATGGGGGTTTCCGGAAGGAGCCGCACGTGGTGGTCGACGAGCAGGCCCTCGATGACGCGGTGGCCGCGCAGGCGTTCACCGGGGTGGTGACCGTCGACGTCGGCGACCGCCGTGTCCTCGAGCGGTGCGAGGGCTTCGTGCACCGGGCGCTGGGGGTGCCGATGACGGCCGATGCCCGGTTCGGGATCGCCAGCGGCAGCAAGGCTTTCACCGCCCTGGCCGTGATGTGCCTCGTCGAGCAGGGTGTGCTGGGGCTCAGTGACCGGGTGCGCGAGTGGCTCGGCGACGACCTCCCGCTCGTCGACGACGGCGTGACGATCGAGCACCTGCTGGAGCACACCTCAGGGATCGGCGACTACCTCGACGAGGACGGCGGCTGGTCCCCGTCGCAGTTCGTCATGACGCTGCCGGTGCACACCCTCACCACGGCGCAGGCCTTCCTGCCGATGCTCGACGGGCATGCGCAACGAGGTGAGCCCGGGCTGCGGTTCACCTACTGCAACAGCGACTACGCCGTCCTGGCCGTCGTGCTGGAGCGGGCGACCGGGCAGGGCTACCACGACGTCGTGCGCCGCCTCGTGCTCGAGCCCGCTGGCCTGGAGCACACCGGCTTCCTTCCCCTCAACGACCTGCCGGGCGACGTGGCCCTGGGCTACCTGAACCCCGAGGGGAACCTCGTCAACACCTTGCACCTGCCGGTGCTCGCCGCCGGTGACGGCGGCGCCTTCACCACGGCCACCGACCTGCACCGGTTCTGGGGGGCCCTGACGGCGGGGCAGATCGTCTCGCCGGCCACGCTCGCCCGGATGACCGCGGCTCGGCACGACGTGCCCGAGGAGGGGATGCGCAGTGCGATGGGTTTCTGGCTGCACCGCTCGCACCCAGCCCTGATCATCGAGGGCTACGACGCGGGGGTCTCCTTCCGGTCGACCCACCTCGACGAGTCGCGGACGACCGTGAGCGTCCTCGGCAACAGCTCCGAGGGCGCCTGGCCGGTGATCGCGACCCTCGCACGCGACATCGACGTCGAGCTCGCGCGATAGCGGCCCGGGGGTCAGGCGGAACGGGGGTCAGTCGGAACGGGGGTCAGGCGGTGCGGGCGGTGGTGATGCCGACGAGGTCGAGCAGGGCCGCACGAGCCTCGTCACCGATCGACGTGGCGTCCCCGAGGGCGCTCGTCGCGGCATCCGCGAGCCGGGTGATCTCGTCCTCGAGCCGCGCCACCGCACCCGACCCGACGATCGTGGCGCGCAACTCCTCGACCTGCGACGCGTCCAGGTCGGCGCGGCCGACGAGCGACTCCACCCTTGCCTGACCGCCGGCGTCGAGACCGGCCAGCGCATGGGCGAGCAGCACGGTGCGCTTGCCCTCGCGCAGGTCGTCACCGGCGGGTTTGCCGGTCTCCTGCGGGTCGCCGAAGACCCCGAGCAGGTCGTCACGCAGCTGGAAGGCCCGGCCGAGGTCGAGCCCGTAGCGCGACAGCGCCTCCACGCCCGCGTCGTCCAGGCCACCCGTCGTGGCCCCGATGAGCAGCGGGTGCTCCACGGAGTACTTCGCGCTCTTGTAGCGAATCACCCGGTCGGCCCGCTCGATGCGCTCGGCCGCGGGCAGCCCGTCCCACGGGCGCATCGACTCCACGACGTCGAGGAACTGCCCGGCCATGAGCTGGGAGCGCATCCGGTCGAAGACGGTGCGCCCGCGCGCGAGGTCACTCTCTGAGAGTCCACAGGTGGCGTACACCTCGTCGGTCCACGTCAGGCACAGGTTTCCGGCGAGCACCGCGCCGGCCAGGCCGAACCGGTCGCTGTCGCCTCCCCAGCCACGCCCGCCGTGGGCGCTCGCGAACGCACGGTGGGCGGCCGGCATCCCGCGACGGGTGTCGGAGTCGTCCATGACGTCGTCGTGGATGAGTGCGGCCGCCTGGAAGAGCTCCATCGAGCTGGCGAGCCGGATGAGGGCGTCGGAGTCGGGGCGGCCGGCCGCGCGGTGGCCCCAGTAGAGGAAGGCGGCGCGCAGGCGCTTGCCCCCGCGAAGCAGCGCCGAGATGGCCGTCACCAGCTCGTCGACGTCCGGCCCGAGCTCGGCGAGCACGGCGGCCTGGGTCGTGAGCTCGGCGTCGAGGCAGTCCTGGACCCGGTGCCGCAGGTCTGCGGTGTCGAGCGGGCTGGCCACGGGGTTCCTCCTGGGGGTTGACCGGGCGGCGCACCTCGCGCCGATGGTCAGATGCTGGGTCCCCAGAGCCTACGGCGTGGGCGCTGGACTACCCTCACCGCCATGGCGCACTACGGAGGCGGAGGGCGGCCGGCGCACCTCGTGGCATCGATTCCGGGCCGTCTGGCGCAGCCTCGACCCTCGATCAGCTTCGAGTTCTTCCCACCCAAGGACGACGCCTCCGAGGCCCAGCTCTGGACGGCCATCCGCGACCTCGAGCGGCTGCGACCGGCCTTCGTCTCGGTGACCTACGGGGCCGGCGGCACGACCCAGGACCGCACCGTGCGCGTCACCGGCCGCATCGCCGACGAGACGACCCTCACCCCGCTGGCCCACCTCACCTGTGTCGGGGCGTCCAAGCGGGCGGTGCGCCAGGTAGTCGGCGCGTACGCGGCATCCGGAGTCCGCAACATCCTCGCGCTGCGCGGTGACCCGCCCGGCAACGTGCGCGGCCAGTGGACCCCGCACCCCGAGGGTCTGGACCACGCCGACCAGCTCGTCGCCCTCATCCGCGGCCTCGGCGACTTCACGGTGGGCGTCGCCGCCTTCCCTGACGTGCACCCGGACAGCCCCGACCTGGGGCACGACGTCGACGTGCTCGTGCGCAAGGCGGATGCCGGGGCGAGCTTCGCGGTGACCCAGATGGTGTTCGACGCCGACAGCTACCTGCGCTTTCGTGACCTCGTCGCTGCACGCCGCGACCTGCCGATCACCCCCGGCCTGATGCCGGTCACCAACCTCAAGCAGATCCAGCGGATGTCCGAGCTCATGGGCACGCCGCTGCCGCCTGCGGTGATCGAGCGGCTCGAGGCCGTCAAGGACGACCCGGCCGCGGTGCGCGCCGTCGGCGTCGAGATCGCCACCGAGATCGGCCAGCGGATGCTCGACGAGGGCGCGCCGGGCCTGCACTTCATCACGATGAACCGGTCGACGGCGACCCTCGAGGTCTACGAGAACCTCAGCCTCTGAGGCCGCGCCCACCCCCGCTCACAGCCGGGGGTCGACCGGCTCCGACTCCAGCGCGAGCACGGCGAACACCTGCTGGTGCACCTGCCAGAGCGGGTCATCGGCGACGAACCCCGCGAGCGCGTCGAGCCCCAGCCCGTGCTCGCGCAGCGCCAGGCGCCTCTTGTGGGTGAGGTTGCGCTCGCGCAGCAGCGGCAGGGCATCGGTGTAGTCGGGGCCGTAGATGATCCGCAGGTACTCGCGGCCACGCACCTTCAGCCCCGGCTGGGCCCGCCCCGTGACGACGTGGGCCGGCTTGACGACCATGCCCTCCCCACCGGCGGCCGTGAGCTCCTCCCACCAGCGCACGGCATCCTCGCGCTCCCGGTCCGCGGTCAGGTCGACGATCCGGTGCCGCGTCGGGGTGATGAGGTCGCTGTCGAGCCCGGCGAGCTGGGCGAGGTGCCACGGGTGCGGGTGGGTCTCGGCGAGCAGGCGCCCCTCGACGGCGAGCACCTGGAAGGGGGCCAGGGTGACCCCGTCCAGCCCGTCGGTCGGGCGCACGTACGCCGCGTAGGCGTCGCGGAAGGCGAGCGCGTTGGTGTGCCGGTCCGCGGTGCGCCGTCGCAGGTCCTCGACGTCCAGGCCGCGACCGGATGCCGCGTCGAGACCGGCGAGCGCGGCCGGCAGCGCGTGCCGGGCGGCCGCCCCGACCGAGGCGTACTGGTCGGTGATGAGGTCCAGGGCCTTGGCCGACCAGGGCAGCAGCTCGCAGTCCAGGGCGACCCAGTCGGTGTCCAGCGACGCGAACAGGGGCGCGACGGCATCCCGCAGCGACTCGACGAGGGGCGTGGTGTCGGAGAAGAACGGCCGACCCGTGCGGGTGTGGACCCGGCCGCAGGTGCCGTCGTCGATGCCGAAGCGCCGGGCCGCGACCGCGGCGTCGCGGGTGAGCACGGCGATCGCGCGCGAGCCCATGTGCTTCTCCTCGCACACCACCGAGGTGACCCCCCACCCGGCGTACTCGTCGAAGGCCTCCTGCGGGTGCTCGAGGTAGCCCTCGCGGGTGGAGGCGCGCGCCGGTGACATCGTCGGCGGCAGGTACACCAGCCAGCGGGGGTCGACGGCGAACCGGCTCATCACCTCGAGCGCAGCCGCTGCGTTCTCCTCCTCGACCTTGACCCGACCGGCTCGGGTGCTGTCGAGCCAGCGCGTCCCGGAGACGTCGTCGAGGCGCAGCACCGAGGGCTGCCGGTCGGTGCTCGGCACACCGAGCGGCCGGATCGGTTCGTACCACTGCTGCTGCGCAGGCACCGAGACGATCTGGCGCTCGGGGTAGCGCAGCGCGGTGAGCGCGCCACCGAACACCGCGCCGGTGTCCAGGCAGATGGTGTTGTTCAGCCACTGCGCGCTCGGCACGGGGGTGTGCCCGTAGACCACCATGGCCTTGCCCCGGTAGTCCTGCGCCCAGGGGTAGCGCACCGGCAGGCCGTACTCGTCGGTCTCGCCCGAGGTGTCGCCGTACAGCGCGAAGGCCCGCACCCGGGCGGAGGTCCGCCCGTGGTACTCCTCCTTCAGGCCGGCGTGGGCGACGACGAGGCGGCCGTCGTCGAGGACGTAGTGCGCGACGAGCCCGTCCATGAACGCCAGTGCGTCGGCGCGGAACTGGTCGGGTTCGCGGCCGAACTGCTCGAGCGACTGCGCCAACCCGTGCGAGACCGTCACCGTGGTGCCGCGCAGCGCCCGCACGAGCTTGGCCTCGTGGTTGCCCGAGACACACAGGGCGCTGCCCTGCTCGACCATGCCCATGACGAGCCGCACGACGCCGGGGGAGTCCGGCCCGCGGTCGACGAGGTCGCCGACGAACACGGCGAGCCGACCCTGCGGGTGGCAAGCACCGACGGCACGACCGGCATCGTCGAAATCGAGGGCCCACCCGAGGTCCTCGAGCAGGGTGCGCAGCTCACCGAGGCAGCCGTGCACGTCGCCGATGATGTCGAACGGGCCGTGCACCTCGCTCCGGTCGTTCCACGGACGCTCGCGCACGATCTGCACCCGAGGTGGTGCGCCACCAGCGTCGAGCACGTGCACCCGCCGGAACCCTTCCTTGCGCAGGCGCTTCATCGACCTGCTGAGGTCTCGCTGCTGGCGCCGCACGACCGGCATCCCGACGTCGCGGTCAGCACGCCCGGCGTTGCGCCGCCCGGCGACGGTCTCGGGCACCTCGAGCACGATGGCGTCGACGAGGGCGTGGTGCCGGCGGGCCAGGCTGACGAGCTCGGCCCGGGCCTTGGACTGCACGTTGGTGGCGTCGACGACGGTGAGCAGCCCCCGGCGCAGCCTCGTGCCGACGATGTGGTTGAGCAGCTCGAAGGCGTCCGGTGTGGCGTTCTGGTCGTTCTCGTCGTCGGACACCATCGCCCGGCAGGCATCGCTCGACACGATCTCGGTGGGGCGGAAGTGCTCTCGGGCGAAGCTCGACTTGCCGCTGCCGGAGACCCCGACGAGCACGACGAGCCCGGATGCCGGGACGCGCACCTCGGTCGTGTCGCTCGTCTCAGGCGTCACGGGTGAACACCCCCAGCTGGGTCGGGTGGCCGGTGGCGGCCTCGGGATCGCCGATGCCGCGGATCACCACCGAGTACCCGTGGGTGGCCGCCACGCGCGCGCACCAGGTCGCGAACTCGTCCCTGTCCCACTCGAAGCGGTGGTCGGGATGCCGCATTCCGGTCAGGCCGTCGTAGTGGACGTTGTACTCCCGGTTGGGTGTGGTGACGAGCACGGCACCGGGGGAGGCGGTGCCGAAGACGACCGACTCCAGGGCGGGCAGGCGGCTCGGGTCGACGTGTTCGACCACCTCCATGAGCACGGCGGCGTCGAACCCGGCGTAGCGCGGGTCCTCGTAGGTCAGGGCACCCTGGAAGAGCTCGACCCGGTCGGCCTGGCGCTCGGTCATCGTGTCGAGGTGCAGGCGGCGGGCAGCCTGGTGCAACGACCTCGTCGACACGTCGCTGCCGGCCACCTTGGTGAAGGAGGGAGTGCGCACGAGGCGCTCGAGGAAGGCCCCGGGGCCGCAGCCGAGGTCGATCACCGAGCTCACGCCGAGGTCGAGCAGCTCGGCGAGGACGGCATCGTGCCGTTGGCGGTTCAAGGGGGTGCGCTCGGTGGTGAGGGGCGAGGCTGCCGGCTCCACGGCATCCGATGTCGGTGTCGCGCACGAGTCTTCC
>NZ_DAORSO010000008.1:40347-42516 GCF_035443565.1 Ornithinibacter sp.
GGGCGAGGCTGCCGGCTCCACGGCATCCGATGTCGGTGTCGCGCACGAGTCTTCCGCGGGGTCGTCAGTGGGAGCGTCGTCGCCGAGCTCGGCGAGGCGTTCGAGCGCCACCCGGGTGTAGCCGGTGCGGCTGAGGTAGCGCCGGGTGATGAGCTCGGCCTCGGGGTGGCCCGCGAGCCAGTCGCCGCCGGAGCGCAGGAGCTTGTCGACCTCGTCCGGGCCCTGCCAGTAGTGCTTGGACTCATCGAGCACCGGCAGCAGCACGTGCAGCTGGGTGAGGGCATCGGCCAGGCGGACGGTGCCGGTGAGGGTGAGGTCGACGTAACGGGAGGCGCCCCACTGCGGGAATGCCTCGTCGAGGGCGATGGGGTCGGCGACGACCTGCCAGCCCAGCGGCTCGAAGATCCGGTGGGCGATGGCGGGGCCGCCCCGGCACGGCAGCACGGGGATGCGGATCTGCAGGGGGATGGGGGTGTCGGCCAGGTCCTGGTGCGACGCGCAGCGCCCGATCCGCGCGGTGCTGAACACCTCGGCCAGGGTCACGGCGAACAGGGAGGACACGGCGTACGAGCGGTCGTTGACGTACTGGCCGAGACTGAAGTCGGGCAGGTTGCGGGCGCGACCGCGAGCCAGGCGCACCGGGTCGATCTCGAGGAGCAGGGCGGCCGTGCAGCGCTCGTCGGTGGCCTGCGGGTAGAACACCGTCGCGACCCCGAAGCTCTGGGTGAACTGCTGCACCCGGTCGGGGTGCTTGTGCAGCAGGTACCCGAGATCCGTCGCGGGACGGTGGGTCGTCGAGATGGTCAGGTACACCGCGTCAGTGTTGCCGACGACCTTCGTGCTCGCACGCCGATTTGTCGAGCCGGCCGAGCCCCGCATGGGTCGGTCGCGCCGACCGCGGGCACGGACCCCCCTCAACGTCCACTCCCGCGGTCGGCGCGACCACTGTGTCGAGCATGACGGCCAGCACGGGCCTGCCGCATGCGTACTCGTACTCAGATGTGGCAGGTCGGGGTCTGGTTCCGGGGATCCGGGTTCAATCAGCCGGTCTTCGGCTCGGTCAGGCGACGTCCATCGGCTGACCGCCGGTGATCCGCACCAGGTCGTCGTACGACGTCGCGAAGACGCTGTGGCTGTGGCCTGCGGCGGCCCAGACGACGGGGTACGTCGCGAGGTGGGTGTCGATGATCGTGCGCAGCGGGTGCGGGTGGCCGACCGGTGCGACGCCGCCGATCGCGAAGCCGGTGTGCTCGCGCACGAAGGCGGGGTCGGCCCGCTCGATGCTCGCGAGACCTGCCCGCTCCGCGACGGAGACGACGTCGACCCGGTGCCCTCCCGACGCCATGACGAGCAGGGGGAGGCGCTCGCCGTCGTGGGTCGTCGCGACGAAGACGAGGCTGTTCGCGATCTCGGCAGGCGAGATGCCCAGGGCGTCGGCGGCGGCCTGCGCGGTGCGCACGGCATCGGGGAGGTGGCGCACCTGCGGACTGAGACCGTGCTCGGCCAGGGCCTGCATCACCGAGCGCACACCGGCGTGCTCGGAGAGGTCTCGCGGGGGGTTCTGCTCGCTCGGCGGCTGGGTCATGGCGGCAGCGTAGCGACCCGGTGACGCGGGCTCGATGCGGGCTTGACGACCTGTCGGTGGGTCGCGTTATGGTGGAGACATCGAACATCTGTTCGATCATTGACCGGCATCGCCGAGGCCCGGCGGTCGCTGGTGAACCACGAGCGAGCGCGGGAAAGGGGAGGTCATGGTCCGCCGTCACGACGAGCACATCAGCGTCCGAAGCAGCAGCGATCTGGGTGTTGGCGGCGACCCCCTCGGCGAACCTCGTGTCGAACCCCGGGTCGGCGCTGACGGTCCCCGCGACTTCGTCTGGCGCGGTCGGCGCTACACCGTGTGCGCCGTGCTGGCCTCGTGGCAGGAGCGTCGGGCCTGGTGGCGCGAGGTCGGTGACCTCACCGGTGGGGCCGCGTTGCCGAGCCCGCAGCGCCGGGTCTGGCGGGTCGAGGCGCGCCCGCCGTCCGGCACCGCCGGGGTCTTCGACCTCGGGCTCGACGACGACCGCTGGCTGCTCCTGCGCGCCCACGACTGAGTCCCACCGGCCATGGACACCGCACCGATCGACACCGCACCGATCGACACCGCACCGATCGACACCGCACCGA
>NZ_DAORSO010000008.1:42616-45798 GCF_035443565.1 Ornithinibacter sp.
ACCGCACCGATCGACACCGCACCGATCGACACCGCACCGATCGACACCGCACCGATCGACACCGCACCGAGCACGCAGCATCCGATGAACCATCTCGAGGAGCCCCCGATGAGCCACGCCGCGACCACCCTGGACCTCCTCGACCGGTCCCGAGAGTCCCTGACCAGCGGGTACGCCGCCTCGGCGGCATCGGCGCGCTACCTCGCCGCCTCGCTCGCGGCCCTGCGCGCCGGGGCGGCGATCGTCGCAGCCCGGGCGGCGACCCACCCCGGTGCCGGTTTGGCCGCTCGCGGCAACGGACCCCACGACGTGTGGGCGCTCACCGCCCGGGTCGCCCCGGAGCTCACCGAGTGGGCCCAGCGCTTCGCGGCGTCCACGGGGCAGCGGGTCGGGGTCGAGACCGGGCTCGTGCGGGTCAGCGCCCGCGAGGCCGACGACCTGCTGCGGGACGCCGAGACCTTCGTCGACCTCGCGGCCCGTCGCCTCGGGGTGCCCGGGGTGCAGCGCCCGCAGCGGCTCGTGCCCGTGCGCTCGGCCTGAGTGCGTCGTGGACGGGTTCGCCCACCTCCACGTCGCCTCGGGGTTCTCGATGCGCTACGGCGCCTCGATGCCCGAGGAGCTCGTCGAGCGCGCCGTCGCCCACGGCCAGGGTGCGCTGGCCCTCACCGACCGTGACGGGCTCTACGGCGCGGTGCAGTTCGCCACGGCGTGCGGGCGGGCCGGCATCGACCCGGTCCTCGGGGTCGACCTCGCCGTCGACGTGGGCACCGGTGGTTCGGTTGGAGGCTCCAGTTCGGGCGGCGGCGTCACGGCTGGCCGTTCCACCTGGGACGGCAGTGCGAGACCGGATGCCGTGAGTCACCCCCAGCGCCCGCGCACCCCCGTGCGGGGTGGGGCCATCGTCGACCCCCGCCGCCCACGGGTGAGCGTGCTCGCCCGCGGCCAGGTCGCCGGGGTGGCGCCCGGTGCGGGGTGGGCTGCCCTGTGCCGGCTCGTCACGCAGACCCACCTGCGCGGCGAGCGGGGGGTCCCGGTGACCACTCGTGATCTGCTGGCCACCTGGGCTCACGACGTCGGGGAGGCAGGTGGGCCGAGTCGGCTGCTCGTGCTGCTCGGCCCCGACTCCGACGTCGGGCGGGCAGCCCTCGCGGGTCGCCGAGACCGCGCCCGGCACCTGCTCGCGGCCTGGCAGACGGTGCTGCCCCGTGACGGTCTCGCCGTCGAGGTGGTGCTGCACGGTGGTCCGGAAGGAACCTCCGGATGCCGGTCGCACGCTGCCAGGTTGCTCTCCCTCGCCGACGCGGCCGGCATCCCCGCCGTCCTCACCGCCGCGGTGCGCCACGTCGACCCCGACCAGGTGCGCACCGTCGACCTGCTCGACGCCGCCCGCCGCCTCGTCGTCCTCGACTCGCGCCACCTCGACCGGGTCACCGACTCCGGGCACCTCGCGAGCACCGCGCAGATGCGCGCCAACGCCCTCGAGGTCACCGGGGGAGACCGCTCCCGTGCCGATCGCCTCGTCGCGATGACCGCCCTCGTCGCGGCCGAGTGCACCCAGCAGGCCCGGCCCGACCTCGGCATCGGGGCGGTGCACCTGCCCGAGGCGCAGGTGCTCGGCCTCAGCGCCGCCGACGACCCCATGGCGGTGCTCGCGCAGCGCTGTCGCGACGGGGTCGCCCGCCGCTACCCGGGGGCCGGGGAGGCCGAGCGACAGGTGGTGCTCGACCGGCTCGACGAGGAACTGGCCGTCATCGAGACCCTGGGCTACCCCACGTACTTCCTCACCGTCGCCGAGGTCACCGACCTCATCCGGGCCCGCGGGGTGCGGGTGGCCGCCCGCGGCTCGGGCGCCGGCAGCCTGGTCAACCACCTCCTGGGCATCAGCGGGGTCGACCCGATCCGCCACCGGCTGCTCATGGAGCGGTTCTGCTCCCCGCTGCGCGCCGAACTGCCCGACATCGACGTCGACGTCGAGTCGGCCCGGCGCACCGAGATCTACGAGGCCGTGCTCACCCGGTTCGGCGGTGAGCGGGTGACGTGTGTGTCGATGATGGACACCTACAAGGTGCGCCACGCCGTGCGCGACGTCGGCGCCGCGCTCGGGCTGCCCCCCACCGAGGTCGACGAGATCGCCAAGGCGTTCCCGCACATCCGCGCCAAGGACGCCCGCCACGCCATCGCCGACCTGCCCGAACTGCGCAGCCGCGGCCTCGACAGCCCTCGCATGGCGGCCTTCTTCGACCTCGTCGAGGCCCTCGACGGTCTCCCGCGCCACATCGCGCTGCACCCCTGCGGCATCGTGCTGTCCAACTCGGGCCTGCTCGACCGCACCCCGGTCGAGGCGAGCTGGCTGGGGTTCCCGATGAGCCAGTTCGACAAGGACGACGTCGAGACCCTGGGCTTCCTCAAGCTCGACGTGCTCGGCATCCGCATGCAGTCGGCGATGGCCCACGCGGTCGCCGAGGTCGAGCGGGTGAGCGGGGAGCACATCGACCTCGACGACGAGGAGCAGGTGCCCCACGAGGACCCAGCCACCTACGAGCTGATCCGCACCACCCGCACCCTGGGGATGTTCCAGATCGAGAGCCCGGGGCAGCGCGAGCTCATCGGCAAGCTCGGGCCGCGCCGGTTCGACGACCTCATCGTCGACATCTCGCTGTTCCGGCCGGGCCCGGTCAAGTCCGACATGATCACCCCGTTCCTCAACAGCCGCCACGGGTGGAGCACGCGCCGGTTCATCCACCCCAGCCTGATCCCGGCGCTGGAGGAGACCGAGGGCGTCGTCGTCTTCCACGAGCAGGTGCTGGTCATCGTCGCCGAGACGACCGGGGTGAGCCTGGCCCAGGCCGACGAGGTGCGCCGCAGCATGGGCACCCCGCAGGGCCAGGTCGACGTCGAGGCGTGGTGGCGCCCCGCGGCCGCCGCCCGGGGCTACACCGCTGAGGACCGCGACCGCATCTGGGAGGTGCTGAAGTCGTTCGCGAGCTTCGGGTTCTGCAAGGCCCACGCCGCGGCCTTCGCCCTGCCGACCTTCCACTCGGCGTGGCTGAAGACCCACCACCCGGCGGCCTTCCTCGCCGGCATCCTCACCCACGACCCCGGCATGTACCCCAAGCGGCTGCTGCTCGACGACGCCCGATCCTTCGGCATCCCGATCCTCGGCCTCGACGTCAACGCCTCCA
>NZ_DAORSO010000008.1:45898-49273 GCF_035443565.1 Ornithinibacter sp.
CTCTCCCTCGCCGACGTCAAGGGGATCAGCGCCGCCGAGGTCGCCCGGGTCGTCGCGGGCCAGCCGTACGCCGACCTCGGTGACTTCTGGACGCGGGCCCGGGTGAGTCGCCCGGTCGTCGAGCGGCTCGTCCTCGCAGGGGCGTTCGACTCCCTGCACGGGATGGGGGACGGTGGGCTCGGCCGGCGTGGTCGGGTCACCCGCCGCGACCTGCTGCTGCACGTCGCCGAGCTCGAGCGGTGGGACCGCGGCTCCGGGGGGCCCGCGAGGCGCAGCCGACGCCTCGCGGTGCCGAGCATCGCCCCGCCGCGCGAGGACGGCGCGGCTGCGCTGGCCGGGCTCCCGCTCGACGTCCGGGAGCAGGCCGCTGCCCAGTCGCAGGCGGCGCGCGAGGTCGTCCCGGCGGGTGCCCAACCGACCCAGCTCACCCTCGACCTCGGTGACCGGCCCCGGCTGGTCCCCGGAGCCGGGCTGCCCGAGCTGACCGGCCCCGAGAAGGTGCGTGCCGAGCTCGACGTGCTCGGGCTCGACGTGTCCGCCCACGTCGTGCAGTTCTACGACCCGCTGCTGCGGGCGCTTCGGGTCACCCGCAGCGTCGACCTGCTCGCCACCCGCAGCCGCAGCCGGGTGTGGGTGGCCGGGGTCAAGGTCGCCACCCAGACCCCGCCGGTGCGCTCGGGGCGACGGGTGGTCTTCCTCACCCTCGACGACTCCACCGGGCCGGCCGACTGCACCTTCTTCGAGGACGTCCAGGGCCCCTACGCCGACGTCGTCTTCCACTCGTGGCTGCTCCTCGTGCGCGGGGTGCTGCGACGCACCGGGGATCGCGGTGTCTCCATCCGCGCCACCGGGGCCTGGGAGCTCGCCGGCCTCTGGGACGCCTGGCAGCTCGGTGGCCTCGAGCGGGTGCAGGCCGTCGTCGCGGCGGGGGAGGCGGATGCCGTGGCACGCGCCGAGGCCGCCCGGCTCGCCGCGATCGAGCAGGACGCCCGCACCGGGCGGCGCGTCCTCGTGCACGCCTCGGGCTTTCGCCAGTCGCCCTACGCCGACACCCGCCCACCGGGGCTGGACCCGCGCTCGGGGCGGGGTGCGCCGGTCGACGCGCTGCCCCCGCGCAAGCTGTGGCACGCCAGCCCCGGCAGTTCCGGACACTAGGGTGGGACGCCAGACACCGACCCTGCGGTACCGACCTGAGCGAGGAGACCAGCCGTGGCTGACGAGCGGGCCCGATCCCGTCGGGCAGGAGGCCCTCCCGGGCTGCGCACGGCTGCCGTCCACGGCGCCCTCGACGCCTTCGCTGCCCGGCGCAGCGCCGAGCTCGGGCGCCCCCTGCGCGTGCTCGACCTCGGCGGCGGCACCGGCGGCACCGCCGTGCCCCTCGCCGTCGCCGGGCACGACGTCACCGTCGTCGACCCCAGCCCCGACGCCCTCGCCTCGCTGCGCCGCCGCGCCGCCGAGACCGACACCTCGGGGCGGATCCACCCCGTGCAGGGCGACACCGACACCCTGCGCGATCTTGGGGTGGGCGGCGAGCTCGCCGCGGACGGCGAGCCGGCGGCATACGACCTCGTCTGCCTCCACGGCACCCTCGAGGTCGTCGACGACCCGGATGCCGCCATGGCGGGCATCGCGACCGTGCTCGCACCCGGAGGCACCCTCTCCCTCGTCGTCGCCCAGCGGCTGCCTGCCGCACTGGCCCGGGCCCTCGCGGGGCAGTTCGCGCGGGCGCAGGCCATCCTCGAGCGGCCTGACGGGCGCTGGGGTGACGACGACCCGGCACCACGCCGGTTCGACGAGAACGTCGTCCTCGACCTGCTGCGCACCCACGGGTTCACCACGGTCGACAGTCACGGGGTGCGCATCTTCAGCGACCTCGTCCCTTCCGCGCTGGTCGACTCCGAGGCCGACCGGGCTGCGCTGCTCGAGCTCGAGGAGGTCGCGAGCCGCCACCTCGGCCACCCGCTGCTGGGTGACCTCGGCAGCGTCCGGCACGTCCTCGCCACCCGGGGCTGACGCCACCGGAGGCCACCGATGAGCCGACGCCAGTACGCCCTCCCGCACCGGGACGCCAGCGAGCCGCCCGACGACACGGGGTGCACCGTCCTGCACGTCGACATGGACGCCTTCTACGCGGCGGCGACCCTGCTCTCCCACCCCGAGCTCGTCGGCACCCCGGTCATCATCGGCGGGGGCAACCGAGGGGTGGTGCTCTCGGCCACCTACGAGGCGCGCCGGTTCGGGGTGACCTCGGCGATGCCGATGTCGCGGGCGCGACGGCTCTGCCCCCAAGCGGTCGTCCTGCCCCCCGACCACGCCCGCTACAGCGCGATCTCCGCAGCCGTCATGGAGACCTTCCGTTCGGTGACGCCGGTCGTCGAGCCGCTCTCGCTCGACGAGGCCTTCCTCGACGTCTCGGGGGCGGTTCGGGCCATGGGCAGCCCGGCGACCATCGGTCAGCACATCCGCGACACCGTGCACGACGAGCAGGGCATCACCTGCTCGGTCGGTGTGGCCTCGACGAAGTTCGTCGCGAAGATCGCCTCCGGACTGGCCAAGCCCGACGGGATGGTCGTCGTGCCGCGCGACGAGGTCGTGCCGTTCGTCCAGCAGCTGCCGGTCGGTGCCCTGTGGGGTGTGGGGGAGCGCACCGAGGACGCGTTGCTGCGCCTGGGCCTGCGCACCGTCGCCGACATCGCCCACACCCCGCTCGCAACGCTCGTGCGCGGCCTCGGCGAGGCCACCGGACGCCACCTGCACGACCTGTCCTGGGGGCGCGACCCGCGATCGGTCGAGCACGTGCAGCGGGAGAAGAGCATCGGCAGCGACCAGACCTTCGAGCACGACATCGACGACTCCGCCGAGATCCACCGGCGCCTGCTGGCCCTCAGCGAGCGCACCGCGTCCCGGATGCGGGCTGCCGGGTTGACCGGTCGAACCCTCACCCTGCGGGTGAGGTTCAGTGATTTTACGACGATCACCCGGTCGAAGACGCTGCGTGAACCGACGGACAGCGGGCGGGCCATCCACGAAGGGGCGGTGGCGCTGTTCGACGCCCTGGGGCTCCAGCGGGCCCGGATCAGGCTCGTCGGAGTGCGCATGGAGAAGCTCATGGAGGCCTCGGCGTCACCCATCCAGGGGGTGATCGGGGAGCCCGAGCACGGCTGGCGGGATGCCGATCGGGCGGTTGACCGGGCCCGCTCGCGGTTCGGGTCGGGCTCGGTTCGACCGGCCAGTCTCATCGAACGTGATACACCGACTTCCGCGGGGAGACATCGGGACCTATCCTGAGGGCTCAAGGGACAACAGGGCGTCCGCCGGATGCCCGGGCCGACCACGGGAGGATCCGTGCCCCTCTCAGACCACGAGCAGAAGATG
>NZ_DAORSO010000009.1:0-3259 GCF_035443565.1 Ornithinibacter sp.
GGCCGGTGGCGCGCAGGGTGCCGGCCTCGCTGAGCAGGGCGGTCACGTCGAGCCGACCCGCCAGGGTTCGGGCCGCGAGGGTGCGCGCGACCTCGCCGGTGAGACCGGTGACCGCGGGCCGGTCGGTGAGCGTGGCGTACGCGGCCGCGAAGCGCTCGTCCACGAACGGGGCCACTGCCGCGACCAGCACGAGGGCCTCGGCCGGCCCGAGTCCGGCCATGGCGATCGTGGAGGCGAGCGGGCCACCACCGTCGTACCGCTCGAGCGGGGGGATGCCCTCGTCCGCAGCCGCTGACCCCGCCTCCCCGCCGCTCCCCGTGGCCGGGAAGGGCGCCAGTGGACGCCCGGCCGGGCCACCCCTGCGTTCCTCGACCCGTACCCTGATGACCGCATCGAGCATCTCCAGCGCTGCACCGAGTTCGGCCACGGGGGCGCCGACCGCCGAGCGGGTGCTCACCGCTGCCACCGCACGCTGATCGGGCGCGACCACGGCAGCACCAGCACGCCGAGGGGGTAGGGCAGCGCTCCCAACACGACGTCGAGCGGTCGCGCCGCCGCGCTCAGCCGCACGTGGTCGGTGCGCTCGTCGAGCAGCCCGGCGCGGGTCACCCACTCACGTCGCACGAAGTCGGCCGACGACCCCTCGAACCCGGGCAGCAGGGCGACGAAGTTCCGCAGCACCTCCCGGGCCGACTGCTCGACCTCGTCGAGGCGTCGCAGGTTCACCGGGCCCGACACCGGCAGGTCGAGCCCGGCCTCCCCTGCGCTCCCGGCGAGGAGGCGCACGAGCGGGTCGCCGCGCGGCGGGTCCTGCGCACTGACGAGCAGCGCCAGTGCCTCGGCGCGAACCGGGGCAGCAGGCAGGTCCGGGTGCAGCGCCACGGCGGCCCGGCAGTGATCGGTCAGCCACGGGTAGAGCAGCACCAGCCCTGCTGCGGTCGTCAGGTGCGCGGTGTCGACGACCGCCGACGTGGTCTCGTCGACGAGGTCGTCCACGGTCGACACCAGCGCGAGGTCGGCCGCCACACGTGCCCTCTCCCCCGGGTCCCCGTGCGAGCCCGGCGACGTCAGGGGTTCCCCGACGACATCGGACGCCGTGGGGCCCGGTCGCAGGGCGGCCTCGGCTGCCGTCGCGGCCACCTCTTCGGCAGGGTCGGTCACCGCTGTCGCGGCACCGCCCGGGGCGTCCCGGTCCGCCTCGTCAGCAGGCCCGTCAGGCGCCCCCGGCGTGCCGGCCCGACGAGCCGAGCGAGCCAGGGCGCCGACGACCTCGGCCCAGCGGCTGGCGAGCAGGGTGCGGCACTCGTCGACGAGGAGCGGGTCGGCGACCCTCCACGCCTGTCGGGGCACGGCATCCGGTCGGGCACCGCCCGCGACCCACGCCAGGGCCGCACGCACGGCATCAGCGGCGGTCGGCGCGCTCCACCCGGTGACCTCATCGGGCGCCGCCGTCCAGGCCCGGCCCCGGGCGCCCGCGACGAGCGTGTCGTGCACCGCGGCCCGGATCGCCTCGGCCCACAACGCCGCGAGCGTGCTGTCGTCGAGACCGGCGTCCACCGGGAAGGGCACCGAGACCACGTCCACCCGGCCGTCGGGGTAGCCGTCGAGCGCCGCGTCGAGTGCTGCGGGCAGCGTCGTCGCCGCGACCCGGGCCAGCCGGCTCGCGTGCGGTCCACGCAGCCGCAGCGTCCCGATCACGACGTCGCTCACCGGATGAGCCCCTCCAGCGCGGCGACCTGCTCGTCGAGCCGGGCCCCCAGGGCCGCGTCGGTGCCGGCCGACTTCACCATCGTGCGCATCGTGTCGAGCACCTGGAGGGTGGCCGGGCCGAGCGCGTCGACCTCGCCGGCGGTGACGAGCCGGGCGAGTTCGCCCCGGGCCTTCTCGGCCACCGCGATCGACTTGGTGAGGGCACGGTTGTCCGGCTGGTCGATGGTGCGCATCGCCTCGATGGCCGAGCGGGAGAACTCCATGAGCCCCGTGGCCAGCTCGGGTCGCACCCCGGTGGCCGTGGCGAGCCCCTTGACCGGGGTGATCCGCCCCTCGAGGGTGGAGATGCGTTCGCCGTAGACCACCGTTCGAGCCAGCTGCTGCTCGAGCATCCCGATGCGCACCCCGTAGCCGCTCTGGTCGAAGGCACCGTCGCGCAGCGTGCTGAACTCCTTGGTGAGCCCCTGCAGGCCTCCGTCGAACTCCCGTAGCGCTCCCTCGAAGCCCTTGAGCTGACGGTCGACCGTGCCGCTCAGCACCTGCACCTCGGCCACGGCCGCCTTCGCTGCCGGGATGGCCGTGCCCGCGTCGCGCACCGAGCGCACGGCCGGAACCCGGGCCATCCCGACGGCCACGCCGGCCGCGTCCGTGAGCACGAGCACCTCATCGGACGGGCTGAACGACAACGTCGGTTCGACCCCCACGGCATCCTTGACCGCCGTCATCGCGATCGCCGAGACGTTCGCCTCGACCCCGAGGTCCTTGATCGTCTGGGTGAGGGTCGCCACGACGTCGGTGCCCTTGTAGCCGAGCAGACCGCCCGCCTGGAGCACACCGTCATCGAGGAAGTTCAGGTGCTCGGTGCCGTAGAAGATGGACGGGTCGTCCACGAGGTAACGCGTCGGGTCGGGGTTGATGTAGATCCCGGGATCGATGGTGAAGTAGTCCTCCGGCGGGAACGGGACCTCGAAGAACTCCCCGGGGAAGGGCACGTTGATGCACTCGCCCCTCATGACGATCTTGCCCTTCGGGCAGAACCGGATGGGCGGGTCGACGATGACGCCACCCGTCGATGGCGGGGTGGGCGGTGGGGTCGGCGGCGCGTAGCCCGAGATGATCGCCTCGAGCCGGTCCTTGACCAGGGCGCAGGGCGACTCGCACGAGCCGCCGAGCAGGCTGGTCGTGAGGCCGGTCGGCGGTTCCCACACGTGCCGGTAGCGGCAGCTGAAGGTCGCGACGCTGCCCGCACGGGTCACGTGGCCGACGACCACCCCAGGTGTCGTCGTGTCGCGCTGGCACGACGTGGCGAGCAGGGCGCGACAACGCAGCAGGTCCATCGTCGCGAAGAGCACCATGTTCAACCAGGCGACCTTGTAGCCCTTGACCCCGGCGAGGTCGGAACTCGGGATGCTCGTGCCCTCGAGCAGGGAGATGAGCGCCGGGTCGACCAGCGGGCCGCCCGGCGCGTTCTTCAGCAGGTCGCGGACCTGGTCACGCAACGTCGAGTAGGCCGTGAGCGGCTGCGACGTCTTCGACAGCAGGATCGGGG
>NZ_DAORSO010000009.1:3359-7310 GCF_035443565.1 Ornithinibacter sp.
CGCAACGTCGAGTAGGCCGTGAGCGGCTGCGACGTCTTCGACAGCAGGATCGGGGTGACCGAGCGCAGCGCGTCGTCGGGGAAGTCGAAGCGGGGGCCGGTGACCCGCCCCACCGCGAGGACGAGTTCGACCCCGGCCGTGTGCGTGGTCGAGTGCCCCTTGCAGCTGGACTCGGTGCAGGTCGTGTGCGGCACCCCCGTGTCGGTGGCCCGCAGGATGACGCTCCACCCCTCCTTGGTGCCGTCGATGAAGGACCAGCCACCAACGGGCGTGGCGGAGGCGAGGTCGATGGTGCGGGCGCTGTCGAGCACGAGCGGTTCGCCGCGCTGGTCGACGGCCAGCCCCGGCGAGATGGTGATGACCGAGCCCGCGGTGCTCCCGGCGAGGCCGCAGTTGACGCCGAACCCGGTCATCCGGCCGACCAGCCGGTCCCGGTGGCGCAGGTGGGTGGTGAGCTCGTTCAGCTCATCGGAGGTCAGGGTCTGTCCCTTGACGAACTCCGGGTACTCGTTGTCTGTCATGGTGTGATCGCCTTCCGCCCTAGTCGTCGGTGGGGAGCGCGCCGATCCCCAGGTGGTCGATGTCGCGTTCGGCGACCGGCGGGCGCTCGGCCGGGCAGCCGTAGAGGTGGATGCCGTCGGCGTGCGAGACGACGGACACCACCGAACACAGCAGTTCGCGCAGCAGCTTCGCCTGCGCCTTGAGGTCGCTCTCGTACGTGGCGAGCCCGGCGCTGCTGGTGTCGGCCAGCACCGCCGGGTCGGCGAAGACGGCGAAGGTGTCGAAGACGTCGGGCCGCACGAAACACACCCGGATGTCGAGGTGGGCCGGGGCGTACCACCGGACGAACTGGGCGATCCCGATCCGCTGCGCGTAGGTCGCCACCGCCGCCGAGACGGGCACGAACAGCGTCGCGGTCGACGGGTCGGGGTCGAAGCCGGGTCCGGCGATCTTGTAGTGCTCGACGAGCACCGGCCGCTCGGTGGTGACGGACAACCGGTGGTAGAGCGTGAACCAGTCGATGAACCCTCGCGGCGTGCCACGCCGCCGCCACAACCGCGTGGCCTTGCCGAGGAAGGCGCGGCGGGCCGCCACCCCCTGCGCACCCACCGGCCACGTCGACGGCACGGTGAAGGACAGCCACCGGGCCACCTCGTCGTAGGTCGCGGTGAGGTTGGCGACGAGCGCCTCGGCACCGGCCGCCAGCGGCAGGTGGGTCGGCCACCGCAGTGCCGCATCCGGGCCGGTCACCGCGAGGAGGTCCTCGAGGGCCTCGACCTGCGCCCGGGCGAGCTCGTCGGCCAGGCCGAGGTAGGCGTCGACCTGCGCGAACGACGCGGCCTGCTCCTGGTAGACGGGGGGCAACAGGGCCGAGGTCGCGGTGAAGTCGGGGCTACGCATCGCCGCACCCCCCGCTGCGCGAGATGTCGACGGTGAAGCAGTTGCCGACCCGCACCGGCACGGTCCCCGCGGGGATGGCCAGCTCCCCGTCGGCGGCGGTGGTCCACGCGCCCCCGTCGGCGAGCCGCAGGTGGACGTCGCGGATGCCGAGGACGTCACGGCAGCCGGCGAGCACCTCGACGACCTCGCTGACCCGGATCGGGTCGCCCGGCACCCAGCCGCCGGCCGGTTGCGGGGCCGGCGGCCACGGCCCGTCGACGAGCGGTGGAGCCGTCACGGACGCGACCTCGCCGTCGAGGCCGGTCACGCCCGTGCGCCCGTCGTCGAAGAACGTCTCGAGCGCGTCGGCGGCGGCCTGCAGCACGCGGGCCCCGTCGCTGCCGGCCCCGATGACGAGGGTCGCCCGCACCTGCACCTCGACGTCGGCGAGCAGCGCGGCACCGACCTCGTCGCCGATGACGCGGTGTGGCTGGTCGTCGTCCAGGTCGTCCCGCCACGGCGGGAAGGGCCTGCCGCACTCGGTGCCGATCGCGACGCGCAGCACCTCGCGCAGGAAGGTGGGGACGTCGCGGGGACGCCGCACCGCCTCCACGACGAGGGTGACGGCCGCGGCATCCGGGTCGATCGCCCAGGCCGCAGCGGGGTCACCGGCCGGCAGGTCGGCGGCCGCCGGGGTCACCAGCCCGTGCCAGGCGACGCCGTCGAGGCGCCCCGGCACGGCCCACGCGCGCCGCACCCCGCGGTGCGTGCGGGCCCGCCGTGCGTAGTCCAGGTCGGTGACGGGCTCACACGTCAGGGCCTGGATGCCGTGCGGCGGCCAGATCCTCGAGGTCCCGTCACGCTCCTCGAGGTCCTCGGGCACCAGGTCCGCGGGGATCGGGGCGAGGGCGCTCGCGATGAGCGCCTCCTCGGCGCTCAGCCCGTCGTCGGTGAGCAGCGTGACGACCTCGGCCCGCTCCACGGAGGTGGTGGCCGCGCGGCTGCGCGCTGCGAGGGCAGCGGCCGCCTCGCGCACGCGGCGCCGACGTTCGCGCCGAACCAGTGCTGCGCGCTCGGTGACCCACAGGGGGAGGTCGTGGCCCAGGAGCTCGACGGCCAGGGCGTCCTGCGCAGCCACGGTCGCGGCGCTGCCGCTGCGCTCGATCGCCTCGTCGAGGACGTCGGCCACCGTGTCCGCGCGGTGCTGGGCGACCTCACGCACCAGCGCACCGCGCAGCACGTCCACCAGGGCGGGTCGGTCCACCGCGGGCACGAGGGTGGCCCACGGCGCGGTGCCGACGAGGGCCAGGGCCTCACCCCGGCTGGCGCAGGCCCGCACCAGCGGTTCGAGGTCGTCCGCGGTTGCGGCCAGGGCAGTGGCGAGCGCGGTGAGCCGGGCCGGGTCACCGGCCGGCAGGGTGTGGTCCCAGTGCCGTTCCCCCAGTGGTTCCCACGCCGACCACGCGAGGGGCCAGTCGGCGAGCCCTGTCGTGGCGATCCGGTGGTGCAGGTCGGCCAGGGTGAACGCGGCCGCCTCGGCGAGGGTGATGCCGGGGTCGGCGCCGTTGTGGTCGGTCCACCCCGGCGCGGCCTCGGTGACGAGGGTGGCGACGATGCGCTCACGCACGGTGTCCCAGTCGGCATCCGGTGCCACGGGTTCGGTCAGGGTGATCGGCTCGGTGCTCACAGCTGCTCCTCACAGGCGATCTCGTGGGTTCCGGTCGAGCAGTAGAGCCCTCGGCACGCGTCGACCTCGACCACCTCGACCGGGGTCAGCCCGGTCGGCAGCTGCGCTCGCAGCTCGAAGGCGAGCACGACGTCGACGACGGTCAGTCGCTCGAGCACCGCCACCACCGTCGAGGCGTAGAGCGACAGGCCCCACCGGGGCTCGGCGGCGAGCGTGGGGTGCAGCAACGACTCCAGCGCCGCCTCGACGGCGGCCCGCCCCTGCAGGGCCGCCACCCCTCGACGCAACCGCACCGAGGCCCGGACGGAGACGGGCACGTACGCCGGGCAGAGGATCGCGACCGAGGCGGTGAGCGGCATGACCGGCCGCAGCGTGTCGATGATGCGACCGGCGAGGCTGACGCTCGGCCGCGGCTGGGGGTTCTCGGGCCGGTCCGGCACGACGACGAGCCCGACCGTGCCGGGAGACCGGTTGCCGTCGGTGTCGGTGTGCGGCAGGCAGCGCAGCAGGGCGACCTCCGGGAAGGCCAGGGCCACCGTCTGCTCGTAGTCCCACGGGGTGAGCGCGCGGCCGCGGTGCCGCACGAGGGCCGATGCCCTCGTCGCGTAGGCCGGGTCGTCCTCGGGCCCGCGGCCGCGCACCGACGCGACGTTGGTGACCTTGGTGACCCCCGGGACGGGGGTGAGCGTGCCCTTGATGGTGCCGGGCGGCAGCGCCGTCGCGGGGCTCGGGTCGAGCTGCGGGTCCGGTGCCCGCGACACGAACTCGGCGATCACGGCATCCGTGATGACGTCGCGCACCACGCCGATGCGGCGTGGTTGGTCGGTGACGAACCGGATCCAGCGCCCACTGGATGCCGTGACGTCGGAGCAGCCCGTCGCCCA
>NZ_DAORSO010000009.1:7410-36110 GCF_035443565.1 Ornithinibacter sp.
CGAACCGGATCCAGCGCCCACTGGATGCCGTGACGTCGGAGCAGCCCGTCGCCCACCCCTGCGGCGCGACGAACCGCACCAGCCCGGCCTCGCGCAGGCCGTGGGTGCCGTCGGAGACGGCGAGCGCCTGCCAGGTGGCGCCGTCCCACCACTGCCAGTGGGCGGTGAGCGGGACGGTGGAGCCGCACGGCGCCGCGGAGTCGAGCACGAGGTGGACCGACACCGTCGACCCGGTCACCGACTCGGGCACCTCGAGACCCACGGCGACCATGCCGCAGTGCCCGAGGGCGTCGACGGCGCGCCGGAACGGGGCGAACTCGCCGGAGGACCGCACGGTGTGCCGCCACCCCGACCACGCCTCGACGCGCGTCGCCGCGACCGGGGTCGTCGTGTACGACAGGGTCAGCTGGTGGTACTTCGCGGCGACCGGAGCGGTCGGCATCGCGGGCACGGCGTCGGGGGTGCGCACGGCGATGGTCGCGAACGACGACACCTGTTGGAGGTAGTCGCTCCACCCGAAGTCGCCCGAGGCGAGGTAGGCGCGCACGTAGTGGCCGGGCTGGCCTGCGACGGCTGACGGCAGGGATGCCGGGGCGCCGGCCCCGACGACGGCGTTGCTCACGCCGCCGAAGGTCGAGCGGTGCGCGAACTCGTGCCACCCCGACTCCGCGAGCCGCTGCCACTCCAGTCGGGCCGAGGTCGCGGGGGCCGGGTCGGCCCACAGGTCGCCGACGTCGAAACCCACCTCGATCCTGCCAAGCCAGTTCGCCCGCGCCTCCCCGGCCGACGACGCCTTCCTCATCACCCGCACGGGGGTGTCGTCGGCGCCGGACCGTTCGGTGGCGTACCGGCGAGGCAGTGCCCGCAGGGCCGGCTCCTCGGCGAGCAGGTGGATGACGCGGTCCCACGAGGGCACCCCGCCGGAGGCCGCGACGGCGGTGCTGACGGTGATGCTGAGGGTGGCCAGGCTCTTGGCGAACGCCTCGTCGCTGCGCACGAAGAAGGCGTCCCCGGCCCGGGCGGTGGCGAGGAACGGCTCGAACTCCTTCGCGAGGTCCACCCGACCGTCGTTCGCGAACGCGGCATCCGGTGCCACCCCGGCGCGGGCGGTCACGGCCACCTGCACGTCGGTGAAACGCAGTCCCTCGGGGACCGGGGTGCGCGGGTCGATGACGCACTCGATCCACGGGTCGCCCCCGTCCGGGTCGACGCAGCCCCCGGTCATGGCGACGGTCACGACCCCCGGGGTGCTGCCGCCACCGGGGGTGCCGGACGACAGCGTGCCGTCGGGCAGCGGCCAGTGCCACGACGAGCCCGCGCGCAGGGCACTCACGTCACCCGCGCCGACGAACGTGATCGCGACCGTCAGGTCGCCCCCCGAGAAGGCCAGCGCCCCGGAGTGGATGCGCACCCGGTGCCCCGCCGGGGGCGCCACGAGTGCCTCCTCGGGCGTGGTAGGCGGGGCGATCGGGAAGTCGGGTGCGGACAGGGCCACGCCGGGGGTGCCGCTGGCCGGCCCGCCGGGCACGAGCACCCGCACCCCGGCCACCGTGGCCCCGTGCGCGGTGAGGGCGTCCAGGGTGCGGTAGCGCCGCTCGTCCCCCACGGCGTCCTTGCCGCCGCGCAGCACGGTCCCGACGGGGACGACCGCGGGAGCCGTCTTCGGGTCGACCGTCACCCGGGCGACCACGCGGTCGGGCACCACGGGCAACCTCGGCACCCCGAGCACCTCCTCCAGCCACGCCACGTGCAGGCGGCTGGGCAGGGTCGCGGCGTGGGCGTCGACCTGGCTGACCTCGTCGGCCAGCGCCGCGAGCAGCACCCGGTCGGGGTCGGTGGGGCGCGAGAGATCGTGTCCGTCCGGGCCGGCCCGGAACAGCGCGTCCCGCCACGAGAGATCACCGTCGTAGGTGGCCAGCCGAGCGGCATCCGCCATCGCAGCGATCACCTCGGCACGAGTACGCGTCATGACTGCCCCCCGGCGTAGTACGGGATCACCAGGGACTCGGTGCGGCGGTGCCGGTCGATCCGGAAGTCCACCGTCACGTCGATCCGCTCCTGCGCGGCACCCGCGGGCTCGGCGTGCACCCGGTCGACGATGACCCGCGGCTCCCCCACGACGAGGGCGCGGCGCACGTCGTCGGCGAGGCGGTGGCACACGGCGGGCGTGCGCGGCTCGAAGACGTAGCGATCGGCGTCCGCCCCGAACTCCGGGCGCATGACGCGGCTGCCGATCAGGGTGCGCACGTGCAGTTCCAGGGCGTCGATCACGTGCTCGTACCCGTCGTTGGTGCTCAGGCGGGCGGGGGTCGGCGGGCCGCCGGGCTCGTCGTCGACGGGCCCCCACGTCGGGGGGAAGGCCCAACCGGTGCCCACCTGGGGGTACTCGTTCGTGCTCATCCGAGCACCACCGTCGGCAGGCCCACCGCGACCGAGGCACCGCACGCGCAGCTGTCACCGGCGCGCAGGGCAGGCCTGCCCTGGATGAGGACCGTGGCCGACCCGGCGACGAACGGCGTCGACGGCGGGTGCGGGGGTGGCGAGGGGATGACGCAGGCGTGCATGTCGCCGACGACCGCGGCCGGCATCCCCCCGATGACGACGGTGGGCACACCGGGGCCGACCACGGTTCCGCCGTGGATGCTCTGGTCCCCCACCCGGGCTGCGGCTGGCACGTCGTCCTCCTAGTTGATGTTCACGAGGGCACCCTTGAGCCCGAGCGGGCCGGATGCCGTGAGGTCGAAGGTCGCGGAGCTCTCGAGCTTCGAGGGGGCGGTGGCCTTGCCCTCGAAGGTCATCGCGTCGATGCCGACCGTGCCCGAGGCGGCCTTGAGGGTGATGTCACCTTGGGCGGCGGTGATGGTGATGCCGTCCGCGGACACCTCGAGCGCGTTGCCGGAGTCCTTGTGGGTGAGGGCGATCCGGCCGTCCTGGTCGTCGATGACCACCTCGTGGCCCTGGCCGGAGGTGAGCGCGATGCGGGGGGCGTCGCCGTCATCGAAGGTCAGCCGGTGGCCGCCGGGGGTGACGAGCACGCGCAGCGTGTTCGCGTCGGGGTCGATGTCCTCGGGGGGCTTGGCTGCGCCGCTGAAGAGCTGCCCCAGCACGACGGGAGCGGCACCCTCACCGTCGATGAACCCGACGACGACCTCGGCGCCGACGTTCGGCACGACGACGGTGCCGTAGCCGTCACCCGCGTCGAGGGTGGCCAGCCGCGCCCACACGCCGTTCCCGCCGTCGGTTCGCCACGGCATCCGCACGCGTACCCGCAGGGTCTTCTGCGGGTCGTCGAGGGAGTCGACCACCCCGATGGTGAGCCCGCCCTCGCGCGGCGCGACGCCGGGGAGGGCCATGGGTGGCACGAGGGCGGGTGGCCGGCCGACCTGCACCTCGGTGCGGTACCCCTGCGCGGAGAGGTGGTGGCGCACGGCCGTGAGGTAGTGCGGCCCGGACATGCGGGTGCCCACCCCGGTGAGGCTCACCCAGGAGTCGCAGCGCAGGGTCGGGTCACCGAGGACGACCCCGCGGCCGTGCAGGTGGGCCAGGGCGGCGTCGCGTTGGCGGCCGACAGCTCGGGCGTCGGCCGCGTCGGCGGCGGTCTCGGCGGCGCTCTCGTCGCGGGCCGAGCGCAACGGCCACGACGTCGTCCCGACGGCGGCGGCGTGGTCGCTGCGGTCACCGGTGTCGATCGCGGCCGCGCTGGACGACTGCTCGGACTCCACCGTCTCCAGGGCAGCCGGGTCCCACCCGACGCCGGTCGCCGTGTCGATGGCGTGGGTCAGGTCGTCGGTGAGGTGCAGCTCGACGAGGGATCGGGTGTACTCGAACTCGGGAGGGTTCTCGGTCTGTGCCGGGGGGCGCATGACCAGGGTGGTTCCGCGCACGTAGAGCACCCAACCGAGCCGCTGCGCACGGGCGAGCAGGAAGTCCCAGTCGCTGACCCGGTCGGAGACGACCGCCTCGCGGGTGACTCCGACCTCGGCGTCGGTGGTGAGGTCGTAGTCGGCGGCGACGGCCGAGGCGACGTCCGCGTCGGACACGTCGGCGAGCACGCGCGAGCGGGGCGGGTGGGCCAACAGGATCGAGCGGCTGCGCGCCTCGACCCGCAGCACGGGGCGGCCGCCGGAGAAGTGGGCGGTCAGGGCCGTGACGACGCCCTCGAACACGGGCTTGAGCGCGGCGTGGTAGCCCAGCGACACCCCGATCGCGGCACCGGGGACGAACGGGCCCTTGTCGCTGTGGCGGACCGCGCGAACGTCGGCGTCCCAGTTCTGGACGAGCAGGGTGCAGCGCCCGTGCTTGCCGACCTCCTCGTGGACGTCGACCTCGATGACGTCGGCCTCGACGAGCGGCTCGAGGGCCCTGTCGTCGACGGTGACCTCGACCTCGGGCCGATCCGGCTGGGCCTGCTGGCTGGGGCTCATCGCGGCCCTCCCCCGGTCATCGCCGGCCCCCGGTCCGGGCTGCGACCGGCGGCAGCACGAGCACGGTGCCGGGCCGCAGGAAGCGCGGGTTGGTCAGGTGGTTGGCCGCCGCGAGCGGGCGCCAGTACCGCGCGTCGCCGTAGACCCGGTGGGCGATGGCGTCGAGCCGCTCGCCGTCCCGCACGAGCCACGTCTGGAACAGGTCGGGTGACTCGGGTCGGTCCTGGGCCTGCACCTCCTGCGGCGAGAGCGCCTCCTTCAGGGCGAGCTTCACGGTGGCCCGCAGCGGCTCCCCCGCACGGTCGAACAGCTTGTAGGTGACGTCGACCTGGGTGAGGATCCCGCGGAAGCTGAACCGGCCCCAGTGCGCGTGCACGTAGTACGGCTGGTGGGTGTCGCCCTGGAAGGTCGTCAGCCCGACGAGCTCGTCGAGGGTCGGGCCGATGCTGCCGGGGTCACCGACGACGCCCGTGCCGTCGAGCAGCAGGTCGATCGAGACCTGGTCGGGCTCACCGCCCGAGAAGGACTGCTGGGGGGCTGACGTCCCGGCGGACTGGGTCGCCTCGTAGCGGTTCTTGCGACTGAAGGCGAGCTCGGTGGGGTTGAGCAGGGCGGTCCAGCTGATGCCGGCCGGCGTCCGGAACTCCAGGTCGGTGTACGCGTCGATGGTCAGCTTCGTCAGGGCCGTGGCGGTGGCGCTCATCGGTCCCACTCCCGTCGCAGCGTCTCCAGGACCCGCTCGGTGGCCCGCCGCACGACGAGCTCGACCTGCGCGTCGTCGACGATGGCGGATGCCGGTGCGCTCGCGGTCTCGCTGGCGGCTGCGGTCTGCGCCACCACCGTCTCGGTGACCACCTCGCCGATGACGACGGCCATCACGCCACCACCGACCGCAGCTCGAGCCCGTGGTGGGCGATCTCGAGCGACTCGACGCCGACCGCGCTGGCCTGCGCGTCGAGATCCGGGCCGGTCAGCTTGGCCGGCCAGCCGCGGGTGAAGGACCACACCCGCACCGGCACGAGGGCGCCGTCGACCGTCGAGAGCAGGCTCACCGTGCCGTCGCGGGGGGCCACGAGACCGGTGACGTGGAACTCGGCGAACCAGTCCCAGAGCTCACGGGTGGGCCCGACACCCTGGGTGAGCACGAGGTTCGGGAACGAGGCCCGACTCGGGAAGCGGTGCGCGAACCGGTTCTCGCCACCCTCCTGGTACTCCTCGACCGACACCTCGCCCGCGAGCCCCGCGCACTTGCTGAAGCTCACCGAGCGCAGACCGTCGATGGCCAGCACGAAGCGAGCCGTCGTGAACGGCAGGACCGCGGGAGAGGTGTCGGGAAGCATCGGCTCAGGCCACCTCGACCTCGATGCCCTCACAGGCGAACTCGACCGACTCGATGGCGACGTCGGTGCCGGTGGACTTCAGGCTGGGACCCTCGATCTTGACCGGCCAGGCCTCCTTGATCTTCCAGGTCATCACCGGGTTGCGTTCCTCGTTGAGCAGGCTCACGGTGACCGAGCGCCGCGCCACGGTGCCGGCGGCGATGGAGTTGTACCAGTCGAAGAGCCCGTTGCCCGCCTCGGCGGGGGCGATGCCCCGCTTGAGGGTGACGTTGGAGAACTTCTTCAGCCCCGGCATCTTGCGGGTGCTGAGCTGGGGGTCGGCCCCGCCGCGGTACTCGACGACCTCGGCCTCGACCGTCAGGCCGCTGACCTCGGAGAAGCTCGAGGTGTTCTGGGAGTCGCCCCAGCTCACGGCGAAGTGCAGTGCTGTCATGGGATACACGTCATGCTCCTTCTGGTCACTCGGACAGGCGCTTGTGGCTGAAGCGGAAGACCACGAACTCGGCCGGTTTGGCCGGGGCGATGGCCACTTCGGTGATGACCAGGCCGACGTCGATGTCGGTCTCGGTCATCGTCTCCCCGAGCCCGACCCGCACCCGATAGGCCTCCTCGGGCCGGGTACCGGCGAGCGCTCCGGCCCGCCACTGCTGGTCCAGGAAGTTCTCGACGGAGACCTTGATGCGGATCCACGTCGTCGCCGTGTTCGGCTCGAAGACCACCCACTGCGTCGAGCGGTCGACGCTCGTCTCGATCATCGAGAACAGCCGGCGCACGTTGACGTAACGCCAGGTCACGTCGTCGGTGGCGTTGCGCGCCCCCCAGATCCGCGTGCCGCGTCCGGGGAAGGAGCGGATGAGGTTGACGGCGTTCGGGTTGAGCAGGTCCTGGCGACGCTGGCTGTACTGCTCGGACAACCCGACGATGCCGTTGACGCGCTCGTTACCGGGCGCCTTGTGGACTCCGCGCTCGCGGTCGGTGCGGGCGAAGACCCCGGCGACGAACCCGGAGGGCGGCACCATGGTGAACCGGTCCGGTGCGTCGGGGTCGATCGTCACGATCTTCAGGAACGGCGCGTAGGCCGCCGCGTAGGTGGAGCTGAGGGTGGCGTTGCGCCAGTCGACGAGCGCCTTGTCCCGCTGGTAGTCGGCGATGCTCGACAGGTCGGGGCCGTCGATGATGGCGAAGCGCCGGAACTGCTCGCAGTGGCGCACGACCTTGCCGATGAGATCCGCCTGCAGCAGCGGGTCCTGGACCTTCACCGAGTCCGGGGCGATGACCATGGCCGGCTCGTCGACGGTCTCGAGCTTCTCGAGGGCACTGACGTAGTGCTGGTTGGTCGCCGGCTGGTCGACGCCGTCCTGGGTCTGGGTGGCTCCCGACGGCATGGTCGCGAGGCTGATGGCCGGCGCCCCGGCCGCCCGGGCCGCGAGCCGGACGTGACCGGAGATGCCGTTCACGACCCCGTCCTTGGCGAAGTACCGCGGGTGCGACGGGTGCAGGGCCAGACCGGCGAAGGTCTCGACGGTTGCCCCGTCGTCGTCCACGCCCAGGGTGAAGCGGGCGGGGAAGGCGGTCGTCGGGGCCACACCGATGAGGGCGAACCTGCCGGCGTCACCGCCGGTCTCGCCGGCGAGCGTCGTGGTCTCGGCAAAGTCGAGCACGTACACGTCGCCGTCGACCGGGGACACCGCAGTGATCCGGAAGGTCTTCGTGCCGGAGAAGGCGACGAAGTCACCGACCTCGGGGGCGACCGGGCAGCGGACGACGACCCCGAGCGACGCATCACTGGGCAGCACGAACGTCGCGCTCGTGTACGTCGGCCCGAAGGCGTCGCCACCACGGGTGCCGTCGGCGTTGGTCGACCCGGCGCCGGTGCGGGCGACGGTCGTCGTCGCCGTGCCGTTGCTCAGGCTGAGGGTCGTGCCGACGGGCAGGAAGGAGTAGCGGGCGAGCACCTCGGCCACGTCGGCCGGGGCGAACGACGTGGATGCCGTGTACGTCGCCACCCGGACCTGCGCCTCCGCCGTGATCGGGCCCGGGGGCACGTCACCGCCTCCGGCCACCGCGAAGGTCGTTCCGGTCCACGTCGCCGAGCCGCCACCGGGGAGGGTGACCCGGGCGTTGTCGAGCTGGCTGTCGGCGTTGCGCGGGCCGGCGTCGGCGACGTCCCACTGGATCCTGCTCAGCGGCAACGTCCCTCCGGTGTTACCGGTGGTGCGTCCGGTGAAGGTCGTGCGCCGTCGGGCGAAGCCGGCCGCGGTGACCGCGGCGCCGAGCGGCGCGGCCAGGGTCACCGTCATCGTCGGCCCGTCCTGGTCGACCGCGGAGACGAGGGCACTGACCTGCGACCCGTCCGGCCGCTGGATGACCAACAGGTCGTGGGCCCGCACCCCGGACCCGGCGGCGAAGATCAGGGTGGTGGGCGCGGCGACGGTCGTGAGGGCGACGGCATCCCCGGCGGCGAGGGTGATGCTCGCCCCGGTGTTGTTCACGCCGATCGACGTCGCGGACACGGCGGTGACCGTCGCGGCGCTCGTCGCGGTGCGGGAGGTGAGGAGCACGGCATCCCCGACCGCGAGCCCACCGCTCGCCACCACCGGGACGGTGGCGGCGCCGACCGCTGCAGTGACCGGGCCGGACACGGTCGCGCGGGCCATCGTCCCGAGACCGCCCGAGCCGTCGGGCGAGATGCGCAGGGACACGGTGTTGGCCCACGAACCGGGGCTGGCCGCCGTGGCGAGGAAGCTCGTCGCTGGGGTTCCCTGGCTGTCGCGCACGGTCCACTCGGCGGCGGTCGACGGGTCGACGCGGACGATCCACGCCGCGGGGCCGCCGTTCTCGAAGAAGCCGAACACCGACTCGGCGCACACTCCCCTCGAAGTGGCCGGGCCGAACACGCGGACGTAGTCCGACCAGCTCGTGACCCGGGTCGGACTGAGAACGGGGCCCTTGCGGGTCGTGCCGAGCACGGCGACGACACTGGTCGATGCGGCGGCGATCGGTTGCGGCCCCGACGGGACCTCCTCGATGTACACCCCGGGTGACTGGTAGCTCACGGTTGCCTCCTTGGCGATCAGGTCGGGTCGACCACGTGGATTCGGGTGTCGGCGCGCGTGACGTCCACGGCGACCTTGCGCACGCTCTGTCCGTCGACCCGCAGGTCGCCGGGGTGGTGGTCGGCGGTCCAGGTGCGGGCCGTCGAGCGGTAGGTGCCGGGGGTGGCGGTCTCCGGCAGGGCGATGGTGGTTCCTGAGGTGCCGCGGACGGCGACGGTGCGGCCGGTGCTGGGCGCGGTGCCGCCCTGGCCGGTGAGGACGACGGTGAGGGCCATCGGCGCCGGGGTGACGGGCACCTCGATCTCGGGTGCGCCGAGGGCGACGCGGATCGAGTTCGGCGGCTGGTCCGCAGCTGGTGCCGGCAGGGCCAGGAGGTCGGCGAGTGCCCCGTCGAGGACGACCACGTCGAGGGTGGTGGGCGCAGGGCGCGCCGCGCTCCCGGCATCCGAGGTCGTCGCGGTGACGATGACGTCCGGGCCGACCACCCGCGCGACCCACCCCAGGGCCAGCGGTGCGGGGGCCACGGCGAGGGGGGCGATCGGTTGGCCGGTGGTGGCGTGGACGAGCCGGATGCGGTGGCGCAGCTCGGTGGTCGTGGTTCCCAGGGTGATGGTCATGCGAGCACCTCGTAGCCGACCCGGTGGGTGCGCACCCGACCGGCGCCCTCGCGCTCGATGACCTCGACCGGGGCGACGTCGACCTCGTAGAACAGGGCCAGTCGTCCGGGGCGGCCGAGGGTCGACCAGATCTGGTTGCGTTCCTCCGCGGTCGGGCTGAGCAGTCGCACGGTGACGCTGTCGACCGCGGTGGACAGCGGGGGCTGGAGCATCGAGCGGCCGATGATCGGGGTCGTGTGGAAGACCTGCACGATGCGGGCGATCTTGGTCTGGGCTTCGTCGTGCGCGCCGAACACGGTCACGAGGTAGTGCAGGCGCAGCGCGAGGGGTGCGCGCACGAGGCCCGCGGCCCGTTCGACGAGGGGACGGTTCACCAGGTGCGGGTGCGGCGCGACGGCGAGCAGGGCCAGGGCGGCCTTGGTGGTGTCGGGGCCGGTGTCGGCCGAGTTGAGCGAGTGCAGCACCACCCAGTCGCCGAGGTCGGGTGTGTTCTGGTGAATGACGTCGACCAGGGCCTCGCTCACCGCGCGGATCATGACCGCTCCCAGCGGCGGTGCGTGATGCCGCCGTCGTCGAGGCTGCGGTCGAGCACCGCCTCGATCTCGGCGATCGAGCCGACGAAGGTCGTGTCGTCGGTGGTCATGTCACGAACCCGGGCCCGCAGGATGCGCGGCAGCCCGTCGACCGCTCGCGGCTCGGCCCAGACGTCGAGCAGGAACCTGCGTCGCCATGCGCTCACCGCCATCCGCGTCTCCCTCTGTGTGGCGGCCCACGTTTCCGCGGTGGTGTCACGGTGGCGTCGTGGCGTCAGGGTGGGGCAGTCACGGGGGCGTCACGGTCGTCTCGGCACTGTCGAACGCAGAAGTTCGGACCCGACGCACCACTTCGGATCGCACGCAGCAGTTCAAATCGCACGCAGCTATTACCGGACACCATCCGAACTTCCGCGTCCCCGTCGAGGTTCTGCGCGGCATCCGAACTCCCGCGTCAGCGAGCGGATGCCGTCGCGCTGGTGGGTGGATGCCGTCGCGTCAGCGAGCGGATGCCGTCGCGATGCGGCGGTTGAGCGCCCGTCGGCGCGCCTCGCGGATGCGTCGGGCCACGTCCGCGGGCTGGCCGAGGTCTGACCAGACGAGACGGACCACCTCGTAACCGCAGTCGACGATGCGCGACTCGCGAGCCTTCTCGGCAGCCAGTGCGGCCCGGCCGTCCTGACCGCCGTACTTGACCAGCCCGTCGAACTCGACGACGACCAGGTCCTCGACGAGGAAGTCGACCCGGCCCACGAAGCCCTGTGCGTTGGTGATGGGGTGCTGGCTGACCACGCTGAAGCCGAGGTCACGCAGGAGGAAGCGGGTCCTGGTCTCGCCGACCGATTCACAGGTCGCGTCGGTGAGCTCGATCGCTCGGATGACGGCGTCGCGGCGCTCCTCGGGCAGCAGGTCGGCGGCTGCCCGGAGCTGTTCCGTGGTGACCCGCTCGTCGTGCAGGGCGTCGTCCATCGAGCACACGGCTGCGATCGTCCCGGAGCCGGCCACCATCTGGCACAGCGCAATCGGCAGGCGCACGACCCTGTGGATGCCGGTGGTCGCCACCCCCAGCCCCGCGCCGGGGTGGGTGCGAAGGCCGCTGCGGACGCGTGGTGACTTCACCTTGGTGATGACATCGACGACGGAGAGGTCGACTCCGTGGGTGTCGACGCCGTACATGAGCACCGATGCGTGGTGGCTCGCGGCATCGAGGGTCGGCCGGGTCCGCAGGATCGCCATGGTGCGCAGGCGGTACCGCTCCTCGGGGTTCCCGGCATCGTGGAGCTCACGCAGGACGTAGGCACCGCGACGCACGCGCACCAGTTCTCCGGACCGCACGAGGGCGTCGAGCGCGATGGCCGAGACGTGCACGCGTGCGGCATCGCGGGAGGAGACCACTCCCCCCTGGGCTGCCACAACCACCGCCAGTCGCTCATCCATCGCACCACCGTGCCTCGGTGAGAGGTCTCCCGCCACGGCAAACCCGGCATCTGTGGACAACTCCAACGCAGCAGTTCAGATCGCACGCAGCAATTACCGGACGGCATCCGAAGTGGTGCGTCCCCGCCGAGGTGCGAGCGCGGCATCCGAACTCCTGCGTCCCCGCCGAGGTGCGAGCGCGGCATCCGAACCTCCCCGCCCCCGCAGACGCGAGCACGGCTCAGGTCAGGTGGCCCAGGTGGTCCAGTGCACGGTCGATGACGAGCGAGAGCCGCCCGAGGTCCCGACGGGCCGCCTCGAGGTCGCCGACCAGCGCCAGCACGGTCGGGTCGGTCGAGGGGCCCCGCCCCCGGCGCAGCCGCGCGTAGAGCGCGACCGTCTCGGGCATGGGGTCCGCTCCCAGCTCCTCGACGAGCAGCCGGCGACACCGTTCGAACTGCCGCTCCACGAGATCCTCGCGCCCGGCCGCACCGTAGGCCGCCATGAGGTGACGGTGCAGGTCCTCGCGCAGCGGCTCGATCGCGAGCGCCAGCTCCCCGTACTTCCCGACCGCGCCGAGCTCTCCCCGTGCGCCGTAGTGGATCAGCAGGTAGTCCAGCGCGGTGAGGTAGAGGTTCTCGAGCCGGGTGCGGTCGCCGAGGACCCACTCGTCGTGACACGACTCCAGGAGCAGGCCACGGTGCAGACTGACCGCCCGCTCGAGGCGGGCCACGGCGTCGTCGTCCAGGCTCTCGGCACGGGTGTCCAGCACGGGTCGCACCAGCGCCTCGAACTCGACCGAGTCGATGGCCAGGCCGACCTGCGGGCTGAGCGTCAGTCGCTCGGTGCCAGCCTCCACGAGGTCGTACCCGGTGACGGCCCGCACCTCCGTGCGCAACCGCCACACCGCGGTGCTCAGTCGACGCCTGCCGACTCCCACCGGCGAATCGGCGAAGAGCTGGGTCGCGGCGACCTCGCGGTTGCGTCCCTCGGCGGGGCCGAGGGCCAGGTACGCGGCGACCATCGCCGCACCGGGCGAGATGGCGACGGGGCCCGCGGTACAGGAGAGCGCAGGAGTCCCGAAGAGGTTGAGAGACAGCAGGTCACGACTCATCGCGGACCTCTCGAACAGCCGGGGAATCCACCATCGACGCTAGGGCACGCCGGTGCGGCTGCCAAGGGCCGAACGGGCCACTCCCGAGCATCGCGCGCCTCCTGGTTGCCGCGAACGGGTGTCCGCGGTCGTCGGTCCCTGCAGGGGTGAGGAGCAGCCCAAGCCCGCCCTGATACCCACGCTTCTCCATACCCACGGGGCTCGCGATCTGTCCCACCCACGCGTTCCCCCGTCACGGGTGACGCGTCCAGCGAGCGCCGGGGGTCGACTGTGGTGGTGACCAACCTGCCGCAGACGCTCGGCCCCAACCCCGACCCGGCCCACCGAGTCGGCTCGGTGTCGACGGGGGGTGGCGCATGGACGTGAAGGCCCTCGTGGTCGTCAGCGCGGTGCTCTTCGGGTGGGGACTGCTCTCCGCCCGGGCCCGCCGTGCCGGCCTCACGCCACCGATCGTGTTCGTGGGCGTCGGCGGCCTCCTCGCGTGGAGCGGGTTGGTCAACGGCGTGGAAGCCGTGGAGGAGCTGACGCCCCTCGTCGAGGTCACGCTCGTGTGGGTGCTCTTCTCGGATGCCGCCCGGCTGCGCCTGGCGCAGGTACGTCGTGACCTCGGTGCCTACGGTCGACTCCTCGGCGTCGGCCTTCCCCTGACGATCCTGCTCGGGTGGGGTCTGGCGGCCTGGCTCTTCCCTGACATCGGCGTCTGGTTCGCCCTGTTCATCGGTGCCGCACTGGCGCCGACGGATGCCGCACTCGGCCTGCCGGTGGTGACCAACCCCGCCGTTCCGCGTCGGATCCGCGAGCTGATCACCGTCGAGAGCGGGCTCAACGACGGTATTGCCACGCCCGTGGTGATGTTCGCCATCGCGGGCGCTGCCGCCGCCATCGGCCTCGAGGCCGACCACAGCAGCCTCGCTCCCGCCGTGCAGCTGCTCCTCGGTGCCGTCGTCGGCTCCGGCGTGGGCGCCCTCGGCGGGTGGTTGCTGCGCAACGCCCGTCGACGGGGCAGCGCCGCCGAGGAGTTCATCGGCATCGCGGTGCTGGCCCTGGCCGTTCTCGCCTACGTCGCCGCGGTGGCGATCGGCGCCAACGGGTTCGTGGCCGCCTTCTGCGGGGGCCTGGCCTTCGGGGCCTGCGCCGGCCGCCGAGGCCCTGCGGAACTGGAGTACCTCGAGCAGACCGGCACCCTCGTCTCCCTGCTCGTCTGGTTGACGTTCGGGGTGGTCGCGATCCCGATCATGCTCGAGCGGCTGAGCGCCCTCACGGTTCTCTACGCCGTCCTCAGCCTCACGGTGGTTCGGATGCTGCCCGTCGCGCTGGCCCTGGTCGGTGCCCGACTGGGCCGCGAGAGCGTGGTGTTCGTCGGCTGGTTCGGCCCACGCGGCCTTGCCTCGCTCGTGTTCGCCCTGCTCGGCCTCGAGGCGCTCGGCGGCGCCGCCGACGAGGCGGTGGCGGTGATCGCCACGACGGTGTTGCTCAGCGTCGTGGCCCACGGTCTGACCGCTGCACCACTCGCCACCCGCTACGGTCGGCAGGCGGAGAAGAGCCCGGTCGAGCCCTGACCGATCAGGCCAGGGCGCGCCTCAGGGCATCCATCCGCAGCGCACGGATGCGGCGCGACAGGGCGGCGTCCGGCGCGAACGTCTCGCTCGCGTGGTACGCGCCGGGGTGGATGTGCAGCTCACACGGAACGCCGGTCTGCATGAGTCGCTGCGCGAAGGCGATGTCCTCGTCGCGAAACAGGTCGGCCGTCCCGACGTCGATGAAGGCCGGTGGCAGCCCGGACAGGTCCTGCGCCCTGGCAGGTGCGGCGTACTGGTCGGCCTCGTTCCCGCCGAGGTACCAGCCCCAGGCCTCGAGGTTCGCGTCCCGGTCCCAGATGCCCACGTCGGTGATCTCCATCGAGGATGCCGTGGTGTTCGTGTCGTCGATCATCGGGTAGATCGGCATCATGAAGCTCAGGCGAGGCCCGCTCCGGTCTCGCGCGAGCAGCGCGGTGCCGATGGCGAGCCCGCCGCCGGCGCTGCCGCCGTAGATCGCGACCCGCTCTGGGTCGATGCCGAGCTCGTCGGCGTGCTCGGCCATCCAGACCAGCCCGGCATAGCAGTCCTCGACCGGCGCCGGATGCGGGTGCTCGGGTGCGAGCCGGTACTCGACGGACACGACGACGGCCTTGACCTCGTCGCAGACGAGGGTGGCGGTGGCGTCCTCGCCGGCGACGGTGCCGAGCACCATCCCGCCACCGTGGATGAAGTAGATCCCCGGCAGCGGGCCGTCGAGCCCCACTGGTCGGTAGATCCGCACCGAGATGTCCGGCTCACCCTCCGGCCCGGGGACGGCGCGGTCCTGCGTGACCACGTTCGGGTTCTCGGGTGCCGGCATCGCCGCGAGCATCTGCTCCACCGTGGCTCGACGGGCGACGATGTCAGGAACCGCGTTGAATCCGCCGGGCAGGAACTGGAGCAGCTGGTCGAGCGGGGCCTGCGACTCGGGGTCGAGCCTGACGGAGCTGGACATGGGAACCCTTTCCTCAACGGTCGACACTGACCCCCGCCGGGGCGGGAGGTGACCATCGTGGACCGGGAGGGTCGGTCACGTCGAGGGTCGGATCGTCCTCGTCGAGGGTTGGCCGGCCGCGGGCTGCGCTAGGTTGCCTGTCGTGAGCGAGGTGGACCCGGCCGGAGCATCGTCCGTGGACATGGCCCGGGCTGAGCGCGCCCTCGACGACCTGCTCGACCTGGGCGGGGTCGCAGCACCCCACGAGCTCCCGCGCCTCGTCGACGACACCGCGCTCGCGCTGGGCGCTGTCGCGGCCGTCATCCACCTCGTCGACCTCCAGCAGGTCGCCCTCACCCCCTTCCCCGAGCCCGGGCACCCACCTGTGACGGAGCTCCCCGCCCCGCTCGTCATCGACTCGACGATCGCCGGTCGGGTCTACCAGCACGACGAGGTCATCGTGCAGACCACGTCGGATGCCGGTGCACCGGTCACCGTGTGGCTGCCGTTGCGCGATGGTGCGGACCGTCTGGGGGTGCTGGCGGTGGCGCTGCAGGAGCCGTCGCTCGTCGAGGATGCCGACTCCCCCACCTCCCGCCTGCTGCGCCGACTCGCCGCCATCACGAGCGACCTCATCGCCCAGCGCTCGCGGTACGGCGACAGCATCATCGCCGCGACCCGCACCACCGAGGTCACGCTCGCGGCGGAGATCCAGTGGGGCCTGCTCCCGCCGCTGACGTTCGAGTCCACGCAGGTGGCGGTTGCGGGGTTGCTCGAGCCGGCCTATGACGTCGCGGGTGACTCGATCGACTACGCGGTGGACCCCGGGGTCATCCACCTCGCCATCTTCGACGGCATGGGCCACGGGCTGCGCAGCGCGCAGCTCGCCATCCTCGCGGTATCGGCCTACCGCAACGCCCGCCGCAGCGGGCACTCCCTGACGGCAACGGCATCCGACGTCGACGAGGCCGTCGAGGCGGGTTTCGGCGGCGAGGCGTACACCACCTCGGTCCTGGCCCAGCTCGACACCGACACCGGCTACCTCACCTGGGTCAACGCCGGCCACCCCGAGCCGCTCCTGCTGCGCGGCGGTGCGCTCGTGCGCAGCCTGCACGCCGGCCCCGACCTGCCCTTCGGCATCGGCCTTCGCGTGGGCGACGCCCCCTACGAGGTCGGGTCCGAGCAGCTCCAGCCCGGCGACCACGTGCTGTTCTACACCGACGGTGTGGTCGAGGGGCACGCCCCCGGCGGCGAGCAGTTCGGCGTCGAGCGGCTCGTCGACCTGCTCGCCCGCAACGTCGCGGACAACCTGTCCGCAGCGGAGTCGATGCGCCGCGTCGGGCGGGCCCTGGTCGCCCACCACGCGGCCCATCTCGCCGACGACGCGTCGATCCTGCTCGTGCACTGGCCCGGCCCGGGGGGCGACGCGTGACCGCTGCGACGACCATGACGGAAGTTGTCCGACACTTTGTTGCACGGAAAACCCTTTTGCGCGCCGCCCGGCAATAGTGTTCGCGCACCGTCCCACACCCAGGACGGTTCCCTTGTGTGTGAAAGGACGAGAATGCCTCTGCATGCAACACCCCAACCGGGGCGGTCAGCACTGCGGCGCAGCGTGATCACCATGGCTGCCGCGGCAGCCATGGTGGCGCTGCCCACCGTTGCCTACGCCTGTACCGACGACTTCAAGCACGAGATGGAGATGGCGGCCGCGCGTGAGCAGGCAGCCACCGGCAAGGCGGCCAAGGCTGCAGCCGTCGCCGAGGGCGAGATGGTCACCACGGCCCCGACCGGCGCGTTCGACAACGTGGAGTTCATCGGGCAGCTGCCCGAGGCCGTCGGCGCCACCGCGATCAACTTCATCGACTACGGCTCGAAGAAGAAGGTCATGTTCGTGACCGGCCGCTTCGGCCTGAAGTCGTACGACGTGTCCAACCCCGAGAAGCCCGTCGCGCTCGACTCCATCGACATGCCGGGCTTCTGGCAGAACGAGGACATGGACGTCGACCCGAACCGCAAGCTCGTGTACATGGCACGCGACCCGCGGGCCTTCGGCCAGAACCAGGCGACCGGTGAGTCCGGCGTCTACATCGTCAACGCCAAGGACCCGAGCAAGCTCGAGGTGCTCAGCTACACCGTGGTCCCCGCCGGCCACACGACGACGTGCATCAACGACTGCCAGTACCTGTGGTCCGGCGGTCCGCGGCCGGCCGACTGGCAGCCCGAGGACTGGGAGGGCCGTCCGATCTTCGTGGTCGACGTCCGCAACCCCAAGAAGCCGAAGGTGTCCGAGCAGCCGGTTGACCTCGGCCGCAACGACGGCGTCACCGACTACGCGCACGACGTCCAGATCGACGAGGCCGGCGTGGCCTGGGTCTCGGGTGCCGGTGGCATCCGCGGCTACTGGACCAAGGGCCGTCAGTGGGACCCGGTGCAGAAGAAGTACCGCGTCGCGACCGCGTTCGACCCGGTCCCGTACGCCGGTGGCAAGTTCTACCAGTCCAACCAGGAGACGTGGGGTGGGTCGCTGGCCCACAACATGGCGCGTCCCCTCGAGGCCCTCGGTGACCACGAGGCCGGCTCGCTGGCCCTGGTGACCATCGAGAACTTCACCTCCACGTGTGAGACCGACGGGCGCCTGCTCATCGTCGACCTCGCGGACAGCCGGGAAGGACAGGCCTGGAGCTCGACTCCCGAGGACCCGTACCGACTGCCGGTCGTCTCGGAGTGGAGCCCGTTCGGCAAGCCCGGCAGCCTGCCCAACGCCGGCTGCTCGGCGCACTACTTCCAGCTGCGTGACGGAGTGCTGGCCCAGTCCTACTACGGTCAGGGCACCCACTTCATCGACGTGAGCGACCCCGAGAACCCCGAGCAGGTCGGCTACTTCCGTGCCGACGGCGGGTCGAACTGGGCGCCGTACTGGAACGGTGACGTCATGTACATCGCCGACGGTCGCCGTGGCGTGGACATCGTTCGTCCGATCATCCCCGCGAAGGGCTGATCGATGACCCGAGCCGTGAGGCCGTCCCGACTGCTTGCGGCTCGGGTCGTCGCCGTCGTTCTCGCGGTGGGGGTGTCGGTGTCAGCGTGCACCGACGCCCCCACCGCGGGCGACGCGGCATCCGGCGGTCATGACGCAGCCGGCCACGGCGCGTCAGCGAGCCCGTCACCCGGCGAGTCCGCAGGCCACGAGCACGGCGCGGAAGAGGAACCCGCAGCCGCCACGACGGGCCCGCCACGCCCCGCCGACCCCGCGTTGGGCTGCGGCACGACGGTGCAGCCCGACGGCGAACAGGTGACCCGCTACTGCAACGAGGGGTTGGCGACGTTCATCGTCGCCGATGGCGAGGGCACCGATGTCAAGGGTGCCTCGTGCGAGCAGCGTGGCGTGATCTTCCTCGCCCACTTCGGCGCGAACTACTCCGACGAGGCCTCGGGTCGCGGGGAGTACCTCGGCCTGGCCCTGGAGGACATGCCGGCCAAGGAGGGCCGCGCCTCCATCTACGCGCTGGAGATGACGTTGGCCGGATACCGGCAGTCACTGTCCAAGGCCACCGTCGACGTGACCCGTAAGGGCGACGTCGTCGACTTCCACCTCGTCGGCGCCCTCGCCGATGGTCGCGACGTCTCCGTCACCGCGAGCTGTCACACCCACAAGGCATGACGCCCCTCCCCCTGCCGTCGATCGCCTCGCTCGAGCAGGAGGAGCGCGACCTCGTCCTGCCCCGGTTCACCCACGACGAGGTGTGGCTGCTCGGCTCGCGCCTGGCCGAGCGCGCCCGCCGCGAGATCCTGCCGGTGATGATCGACATCCGGCGCCCCGGGAGCATCCTCTTCCGGGCCGCGATGTCGGGCACGACCGCCGACCAGGACAGCTGGGTCGAGCGCAAGTCCGCGACGGCCTTCCGCTTCGAGGCGAGCACCCTGCTCGTCGGGTTGCGCCTCGAGGCCGACGGACGTGATCCGTTCACGGACGGATGGTTGGATGCCGTGCGCTACACCCTCGCCGGAGGTGCGGTCCCGATCCGGGTCGCCGGCGCCGGGGTCGTCGCGGTCGCCACGGTCTCCGGGCTGTCCTCCCAGGACGACCACGCGCTCGTCGTCGAGGGTTTGCGCGGGCTCTCCACCGGCTGAGAGCCGGGCCTGCCCCACGGGGCGGCGGCGGAGCGCGCGGCTAGGGTGACAGGCATGCGCGGAGGACTCCTCACCAAGTCAGAGCGGTCCGGCGAGCCCGGCCGCTTCATGCTCCAGAACGAGCGGATGCTCAAGGTCGACCTGGCCGGCACGGGCGGGTTCTTCTACGCCCGCCAGGGCTCGATGGTGACCTACCAGGGGTCGGTCGACTTCGCCTACGAGGGGGCGGGCGGGATCGGGAAGATGTTCAAGAAGGCCCTGACCGGTGAGGGCATGTCGCTGATGAAGGTCTCCGGCAGTGGCGACGTGTTCCTGGCCCAGGATGCCGACGAGATCTTCATCCTCGAGCTCGAGGACGAGGCCGTCACGGTCAACGGCCGAGCGGTCCTCGCATTCGAGAGCAGCCTGACGTGGGACATCAACCGCGTCGAGGGCGCCTCGATGATGAGCGGCGGCCTGTTCAACACCACCTTCACCGGCCGCGGCATGATCGCCGTCGTCACCCACGGCACCCCGGTGGTGCTCCAGGTCGACGAGCCCACCTACGTCGACATGCAGGCAGCGGTGCTGTGGTCGGCCGGTCTGCAGTCCTCGATCCGCAAGACCGCCAAGCTCGGAGCCGTCATCGGCCGCGGCTCGGGCGAGGCCTACCAGCTTGCGCTGCAGGGTCACGGCGTCGTCGTCGTCCAGGCGTCCGAGGGCCACCCGATCCCTCAGGGGTAGGGCCCGGCCCAGCGCGCACCGAACCCGGTGCGGCACCGCTCGAGGTACGGGTACGTCCAGTACGTCGCCGACGTCGGGCACCTCGCTCGACACTCAACGCCGCGACGCGCGAGTCATCCGGTTGGGGTGAGGCTGGCTCATCCGGCGATCCGTAGGTTGGACAGACCGTTCCATCGACCGGAGGGAGCAGCCGTGTCCGATCTTGCCAAGCGTCAGGCGATCGTCGAGGGACCCAAGGCACAGTGGGCCGCAGGACTCACCCTGTTCGCGGGCGTCATGCTGTTCTGGGCGGGGATCGTCGAGTTCTTCCAGGGCTTGTCCGCGGTCCTCGGTGACGACGTCTTCGTGAGCGCACCCAGCTACGTGTTCTCGCTCGACCTCACGACGTGGGGATGGATCCACCTGCTCATCGCGGTAGCGGCCATGGTGGTCGGCGGTGCGGTCATCACCCATCGCACCTGGGGACTGGTCGCGGGTCTCGTCATCGCCGTCGTCGTCGCCGTGGCGAACTTCCTGTTCATCCCCCGGTCCCCGTCGTGGCCGCTGGCCGCGATCGGGTTCAGCGTCGCCACGATCTGGGCGCTGGCCGAGGTGATCAGCCAGAACCGTCGGCTGGCCGCCCTTCCCGACGTGTGACCTCGTAGGCCCGCGGTCGACCCTCGGGCAGGTCCGTGCGCTGACCCAGGTGCTCCAGCCACGCGACGAGCTGGCGGTGCACGGCATCCGCGCCGACGAGTCGCTCCGGCGGGCTGGGCAGGTCGCTGGGCCAGACGATCAACGCGCGGTCCTGCCAGCCCCCGAGACCGCCGTGGCACCCGACGAGGCCCTCGAATGCCGCAACCTCGCCGGTCGAGTCGTCGAGCAGGCTGTTGACCGCGATGTCCGGGGCCTCGGGCATCGACGACGCCCGCAGGAGGAACGCGGCCGCCTCGGGGCGGAACGGCGTCAACGGGTCCGTGCCGACGACGACACCGTCGCGCAGCCGGTGCTCCCCCGACGGCCCGATCGCCACCGGCCCGTCGTCGGTCGCCACGACGACGAACGAGACCCCCTCGTGCCCTGTCAGCCCGGGCAGCAGGGCCGGCCAGCGCCGCTCGATCTCGTCGCGGGTGAGGCGGTGCGACTCGCCCCCGGCGTAGACCAAACCCAGGTTGCCGGAGCCGAAGACGAGAACTGAGTCCGAGGCTGCGGCCATCGCGGCCTGGGCCTGCGCCTCCTCGGCCTCGGCCTGCTCCGCGTTCCCCGCGCTGCCGGCACGCAACGCCTGGGCCACCAGTGCCGGCTGGTCCCCGGTCATGGCCCCCACCTGAGCCGACCCCTCGGTGTTGACCTCGGTCCCGGCGACGATCGTTCCCGACAACCGGGAGACGAGGTCGGACAGGCTCTCGCCGTACCGGTCGGCGAACACCTCGCCCTGCGACTGCCCGTGGTCGGAGAGCACGACGATTCGGTAGTCGCGCGGGGCGGCCTCGGCGACCTGCTCAAGGCGACCCAGCACGGCATCCAGACCCACGAGCGCGTCCAGCGACTCGGGCCTCATGATGCCGGCGTGGTGGGCGACCGCGTCGTAGTCGACGTAGTCGACGTAGTCGACGTAGATGCTGCGCGCCCCGGCGGCCAGGGCCTCGCCGACCATGATGGTGTTGAAGTCGCGCAGCACGCCGTTCAGGGCCCCGCGCTCGCCCGCGAACCCCCAGCCTCGGTGCACGCGCGGCCGCATGTCCTGACGAACCTGGCGGCGGGCCTGGAGCCGCTCGCGTGCCAGCTCGCTGACGGTGCGCACCACGCCACGGACGAAGCCGTCGGGCCTCATGAGGTAGGTGTTGAACAGGCGCCGCCCGTCCCGGTCCTCCTTCAGGGAGCCGATGCGGCTCATCGTGGCGAACGCCTGGGGTGCGTCGCCGCTGAACAAGTTGCTCACGGACACGCCGCCGTCGACCAGGAGCCCGAGACCGTCGGAGTGCAGCGCCTCGATGTCGGCGGCATCCGCCGGCTTGTTCGCGACGAAGACCCGACCGGTCGCTCGGTCGACCCACCGAAAAGCGGGGATGCCGTCCGTCGTGCCGTGCAGGATCCCCATCTGGCTCGCGGGTGTCGTCGCCGGCAGCGTGGGGGTCCACTCCGCGAACTCGTGGCTGCCGCTGCGGATCCATCGCGACAACGTGGGCATGGTGCCGGCGAGGACCCCCCACTGCAGAACCGGGAACGGCACGCCGTCGAGCTGGACGAACAGGATGCCGGTCACCTCCGGGTCCGCGACCGGGTCGGCCCTTCGAGCCCGACGCACGAGGTCGACGAACACGGCGTCGTTGGTCCCGGCCGTCATGATCCAGGTGGCCGAGGTCGTGAAGACCGCGACGATCCACGTGGCCCAGAACGCCGTCCAGAACGAGTCCACGCGCACCCCGGGCACGACCGACAGGGCGAGGTAGGCCAAGGCCGCCTGGCCGAGGAGCGCGAGGGCGAGAGCACCCAGCCAACCCAACGGCGTGGCGATCGCGGCGAGGAGCGGACGCACCACCAGCCCGGCGAGCGCCATCACGATCGCGACGAGGGCGATGGGCAGCAGCCCGTCGAACCCGAGGCCGGGCAAGAGCAACCCGGCCAGAGCGAGCCCGAGGACGCTCACGACGAACGAGACGCCCGAGCGGGCGAGATCGGTGCGGTCCAGCCGCGGTTGCCCGGCCCTGCCCATGACGTCCTCCATATTTCGGTGCTTGGGGGCAAGCCTCGCAGCGACAGCCCACAGGGGCACCACCCGCCCCGAGTGAGCGGGTAACCCGCGACGGGTGACGCAACCGTGCCGCCCCGGGGGGTCCACTGGGGTCGTGACCGAGAGCCGCGACCGCAGCGAACCCGGGGAGAGCGTCGCGAGCCCCGCAGCCCTGACGTCCAGCGGTACGCCGTCCGCGGCCCCGACGGTCCCGCTCCCCGCCCCCGGGACCGTCGAGCGCCTGCGCGCGACGGCACGGCGCGCGACCGCGTGGAGTCTGGCCGCGAGAGAGACCCATCAGTCCGTCGATGTCGGCTTCCGGCTCGCCGACCGCGACAAGCGGGTCGCCGCGGGCGTCCTCGCCGGCGGTGTGGCCTACCGGTTGTTCTTCTGGCTCATCGCCGTGTCGCTGCTCTTCACCGGGGCCTTCGGCTTCACCCAGGGTTCCTGGCGCGAGCGCATGCTGGGCACGATGGGGATCCTTCCCCCGGCCTCCGAGATCATCCTCGACCTGGCCCGGGCGGCGCAGCCGAACCGCTGGTGGGTCCTGGTCGTCGGCACGTGGCTGCTGCTCTGGACGGGGTACCTCGGGGGTAAGGCGCTCGTGCTCGTCCATGCTGCGGTCTGGGGCATCCCGGCACCCCCGCCGCCACGCTCGTGGGTGTTGTCGCTCACCTTCTCGGGGACGGCGTTTGCGCTCTTCGCGTCGATGTCGGTCACGGCGTGGCTGCACTCGTCGAGCCAGGCGCTGGCCGTGCTGACCGCCCTGGCGTCAACGGCCCTGCCGGGCGCGATCTGGCTGGCGATCTCGCGACTGCTCCCGCACCGGGTGGCGATGTGGCGGGGCCTGGTACCGGGCGCCGTGCTCGTGGCGGTGGGCATCCATGCCTTCACGATCGTCACCATCTGGTTTCTCGCCCCGAAGCTCGCGAGCGCGACCGCGCTGTACGGCATCCTCGGTGTGGCGGCGACCTTCCTGTTCTGGCTCTACATCCTGGGTCGGCTGTTCATCGCCGCGGCCACGCTCAACGCGTCGCTGCACGAACAGCGCACGGCGAGCGCCGGGATCTGGGGACCGCGATGAGCATGGAGGAGAGGGCGGGCCTTCGGCGCGACGGCCTGCCGTCGGGCCCCGGACGAACTGGTCTTCCTCGAGCAGACGGGAGCCGGGTGCACCCGGGCCCGGCGCCCGGGTGCTGGTCACTCAGTCCGTGAGGGCCTCGACGGCGACGACGACCGCCAGCAGCAGTGCCGCGTCCTCGCCCGGGGAGATCTCCACCCCGTACGAGTCCCGGACGCGGAACCACTTCTTCGAGATGTGCGCCACCGTGTGACCGTCACGCTCGACCTCGAACTCGTGGTCGAGGACGTTGCCATGGGCCTTGAGGCCCTCGCCCCCGTCGAGGTCGATGACGAACCGGTCGCGGATGCCGACCAGGGCCTTGTGCACGGTCGCCACCGTGTGACCGTCACGCTCGATGTCGATCTTGTCGCGGACGGAGAGCTTGCGTTCCTGGATCTTCGCGACCTCGCGCCCGGTCGCGTCCTCGAGGACGAACGTCTCGCGGATCCGCGCCGCCTTGCCGTTCACCTTGAACGCGCGGGCGCCGTGCTGGTCCTCGATCCAGAAGTCGTCCCCGATGGACGCGAGCTTCTGCTTCATCTGGAAGCGACGGGTGTCGTCGCCGCCGTCGTGTCGTCCTCGCAAGAGCCCCATGGCCAGCCTTTCCTTCGGTGTCGACAAGCGGTCGCCACGACCGTAGGAACGATCCACGGGCGCCCACATCACCCGCCGTGGACGACCGCGACCAACGGTCGGCACGGAACGACCGCACACGGCTCGCCCTCCACTTCGGGCGCGTGGCCCGCGACCACGGCGCCACCACCCCGAACGGGGTGGAGCGCCAGCATGGCATGGCGCCCCACCCCGCGGCGGACTCAGACTGCGAGCACCGGGCCCGTCAGAAGCGGCCGTACCCGCTGACGCCGGAGAACACCCGGCGCTCGGAGGTGGACTTGCCCGGCTTCGGCGAGTCGATCATCATGCCGTTGCCGGTGTAGATGCCGACGTGCCAGGCCGGGGAACCGAAGAACACGAGGTCACCGGGCTCGGGGTTGCTGACCCTGGTGGCCGCACGCTGCTGGGCCGAGGCCGTGCGCGGGATGGAGATCCCTGCCTTGCGGAAGACGTACTGGGTGAACCCGGAGCAGTCGAACCCGGAGGGTGTCGAGCCGCCGTACACGTAGGGGATGCCGAGCAGGCCGCGGGCGATGTTCACCACGCCACTGGCGGACTGCGGGACGTTGGCGGACGTCGCCTTCGTCTGGGTGGACGCCTTCTTGGTGCTCGTGGTCGAGCGCGCGCTGGTGCTGCGCGAGGCGGAGGTGTTGCCTCGGCTGCTGGCGACCTCGGCCTGCACCACGACGGGGCGCGGCTTGGGCTTGGGCTTCGCGACAGCGGTGACGCCGACGACGCCCACGACCTCGGTCGCCACGGGGGCCGCGACGGCCGGCGCGACGACCGACGGGGCCAGAGCCACGGGGGCTGCCGCGGCGGCCGGGGCCGTGGCGGCCTCGGAGGCTGCAGCGACGTCGGCGCGCGGCTGGGCCTGGGCCGGGAGGGCGAAGGTCGCGGCCAGACCACCGGAAGCAGCGAGGACGGCCGTGGCCTTGACGCCGTTCTGTCCGGCGCTCTTGACGATGGTCGAGAGTTCGGACCAGGGGTTGTACCGGGTGGCGCCGCGGTGGCGTCCCGAAGGAGCAGTGTCGAGCACGGTGAGCCTCTCAGTGCCTACGGGGTGAGCTGTCGGGTTCGGGCTGAGGTTGCCCGGCCGGCTCAGACCCGAAGGTCGTCACCGGCTTCACCCCAAGGAGTCACGATGGTGCTGGACTCCGAAAGTGGTTCCCCCGCTCCTGCCGGCGGTGGTGCGTGGTGCCTCACGGTGTCTGACAGGACTCGGCGGTGACTCCGTGAGCACCTTCCACGGATGGGAAGGCCATACGAAAGTAGCACCGCCCGGCAAAAGTCACAAAACGATCACGGGCGAGTCGCGTCACCTCGCCGGGGCCGCGCCCGCCCCTACTGCGAGAAGCCGGGCAACGGCCGTGGGGACGGCGCGTTGCCCGGCTTCTCGCCGGAAAGGTCAGGAAGTCGTCAGTTGACGGTGACGTGCACGTGGTCGTAGTGGTTCGCGGTGATCGATCCGCGATCCTCCATCATCCGCCAGGACTTGCCGGGCGCCCAGTAGCGCTGACGCCAGATGACGTACTTGACGTCATACGCACCGACGTTGGCCTGGACGAACGCAGCAATGGCGTCGCCCTGGCCTCGGGACGAGATCATGAAGTCGATCGCCTCACCCGTGCTGTGCTCCCCGGCGTTGGGTCGGTAGCCACCGATCGAGGAGACCCCGAAGGTCTTCTGCACCACGGTGCACAGCCGGGCCGCGTTGCTGTCCAGACCGATGCTGCCGCACTTGGAGGACACGGCCCCTGAGCTGACGTTGACCTTGCGGGCCGGTGACGACGATGAAGAGGAGGAGGAGGAGGCCTTCTCGGCGACCGGCTTGGGCTTCGGCTTCGGCTTCGGCTTGGCGACGGCCTTGACACCGGCCACGCCGACAGTCTCGGGCGCTGCCGGAGCGGCATCCGCGGGGGCCTCCACGGCGGGGGCTGCTGGCGCGGCGGCGCGAGCCTCGGAGCGCGAGGCCGTGAACGCGGCCGTTCGGCTCTGACCGTCGCTGCTCGCTGCGGCGGGCAGCGCCAAGGTGGTCGGGCTCGCCGAGACCGGGAGGGACACCGCGAGGACGGCTCCGCCCACGACTCCGACCGTCGCGACGGTCTTGGCGGCCCAGGTCGCGCCGAGGCGTGAGAAGCCGTCGGGGAGACGCCGGACGGCGCCGGGGGCGCGGCGGCGCCCGGGCATGCTGTGGCGTGACACGAGGTTGGAGGACCTTCCGAGGGGGATACGAATTCCCCCAACGGTAACGGGGACCTCGGGGAAAGTCACATTCCGGTAACGAGACGACGGTCACCAGGTGTCACGAACAGCCACCCGGCACGCCGCTGACCTGCACAGACGCGAACGTCACTGCGGCAGGAGCGACTCTCAGGTCACCTGCACGAAGACGTGGGAGGCGATGTCCCCCGGGAGCGAGACCCCGGTCGACTCCTGCGACCCGTCGCGCCACGCGATGACCCTCACCCCGTCGCGCCGCACCCGGGCGGGCTGCCCCGGCACCAGACCGACGGTGGTCAGCAGCCCGAGCGCCTCGGAGTCGACCTGCACCGGTTCACCGATCCGGCGTACCACCACGGTCACGGGCTCGGCACCAGCCACCTCCTCGAGCGTGGACAGGCCGCGACGGAAGTCGATCCGCTCGCCGAAGTCCCCGAGCTCTTCAAGCCCCGGGATCGGGTTGCCGTAGGGAGAGAGCGCGTGATCAGGCAGCATCGCGAGGATCTTGCGCTCAACCCGGTCGGACATGACGTGCTCCCACCGACAGGCCTCGTCGTGGACGTACTCCCACTCCAGGCCGATGATGTCGACGAGCAGGCGCTCAGCAATGCGGTGCTTGCGCATGACGCGGGTCGCGAGCGTGCGGCCCTGCTCGCTCAGCTCGAGGTGCCGGTCGCCGGCCACCGCGAGCAGCCCGTCACGCTCCATCCGTGCCACCGTCTGCGAAACCGTGGGGCCGGAGTGCCCGAGGCGTTCGGCGATGCGGGCACGCAGGGGTGTGATGCCCTCCTCCTCGAGCTCGAAGATCGTGCGGAGGTACATCTCCGTGGTGTCGATGAGGTCGGTCACACAGGTAAGCCTAACGGGACGCCAGCCCATACCCCCTTACGTCGCCCGACCCCGCCTCGGGTCGTACTCGGGCAGCCATCGCGCGAGCCATGCGCCGCCGACCAGGGTCAGCGCGCCGACGGCCACGCTGGCGGCCGCGATCGACGCCACGGCAGCCACCGCCGCGAGGACGACCGCAGCCCCGTTCGTGCCCACGAGGGAGAGCAGGCGCCACACGCCGAGGAAGGGTGCCCGCCCGACCGTCGGCGCGGCATCCGCCCCCAGGGTCATGACGATGCCGGAGCCGATCCCGTTGCCGACCCCCATGACCAGCGTGACCACCGCCACGCCCACGAGCGACGCCGTGAGGGGCAGCACGATCAGACCTCCGCCGAGCAGCAGCGCAACGGGCAGCGCCACCCACACCCGTCCGTACCGGTCCATGACGATGCCGGCCGGCCAGAACAACAGCACCTCGACGAACGCGGCGGCAGCGAACACGAGGGAGGTCTGCGCGGCATCCAGCCCGATGTTCTCGGCCCACAGCGGCACGACGACCACCCGTGACGCGCGGGCCAGCCCGATCGCGAGCACACCGAGCCCGACCGTGAGCAGCACCCGCCGGTGTTCCGCGACGACCCGGGCCACCGGTACCCGGGCCCGCCCACCCTGCGCGCTCTCCTCGTGCGCCGTGAGATCGGTTGTCCGCCAGGCAAGGAGCGACGCGAGCAACCCTCCCGCGACCGCGACGCCGAACGCGGCCTGCGGCCCCCACCGGGCCACGACGGGCGCCCCGACGAGCGGCCCGATGAACAGCCCGATCCGGGTGACCCCTCCCAGGGTCGACATGGCCCGGGCCCTCAGGTGCACCGGCGCGGCCGCCGTCAGGTAGCTCTGGCGGGCCAGCAGGAAGATCGCCGCCGACGGCCCCATGAGCAGCACCGCCAGAGCGAGCACCCACAGCGACGGTGCGACGAGCGCCAGCAGGCACGCGACGGCATCCACCACGCCCGCGAGCACGATCGCCCGGCGCTCGCCGATCCGCTCGACGAGGACACCGGCGGGCACGGCGGCAGCGATCTCCGCGAGGCCGGTCAGCCCCACGAACAGGGCCGCCACGGCGATCGAGCCCCCGAGCCCACGGGCACTCAGGGCAACGACCGGCAGCACGGCCCCGACCCCGATCGACCAGATCGCCGACGGGCCGAAGGCCGGCACCGCGATCTGCCGCAGGGAGAAGTCCACCGGCTGCGCCACCGCCACTCCTCCTTCACCCGTCTGCTCGGCCGATACTTCCTCGCCCGGTGCCCCAAGGTTCACGTCCGCACCACATCCGTTGTCCTGCGATGGT
>NZ_DAORSO010000009.1:36210-37960 GCF_035443565.1 Ornithinibacter sp.
CTCGCCCGGTGCCCCAAGGTTCACGTCCGCACCACATCCGTTGTCCTGCGATGGTGAACCTTGTGCTGTCGAGCCAAGCACCCGCGTGTCGAATCAGCCACCGTGAGTAGGTTGACCCCGTGGAGATCACCATCCCCCAGCGCTTCTGTGGGCCTCCGGAGTCCGGCAACGGCGGCTGGGTCAGCGGCACCCTCGCCACCCACGTCGCGACCACCGACGCGCACCCCGCCGTCACGGTTCGGCTGGCTGCGCCCCCTCCGCTGGATCGTCCCCTGACGCTCGTCGTCGACGCCCCCGTCCCGGATGCCGTCGCGCCCGTTCCAGCCGCGGCCCGCCTCCTCGACGGCGACCACCTCGTCGCGAGCGCCACGGCATCCGCGCCCTTGGCTCGGGAGGCGCAGACCCCGGTCACCGTGGCGGCCGCGCGCGCCGCCGAGGAGCGCTACGAGGGCCTGAGCGACCACCCGTTCCCGACATGCTTCTCCTGCGGCACCGCCCGCGACCCCGACGACGCGCTCTGCCTGCGCCCGGGGCCGCTCGACGACGAGAGCAGTCGCTACGCCACCTCGTGGATCCCGCGCGAGGCGTCGGTGCCGCTGGTCTGGGCTGCGCTCGACTGCCCCGGCGGGTGGTCCGCCGGCATCGCCGGGCGCCCGATGGTGCTCGGCACGATGACCACCGAGGTCAGCGCCCTTCCCGAACCCGGCGTCGCCCACACCGTTCTCGCGTGGCACCGCGGGTCCCAGGGTCGCAAGCACTTCTCCGGCAGCGCCCTCTTCGCACCCGACGGACGGGTGCTGGCCCGTGCCGAGGCCACGTGGATCGCCGTCGACCCCACCACGATCCGCCCGAGGGAGATCTCATGACCGACACCACCCGCACCGCCGTCGTCACCGGAGCGAGCAGCGGCATCGGCGCCGCCACCGCCCGCGAGCTCGTCGGTCAGGGCTTTCGGGTCGTGTGCGCGGCCCGACGGGCCGAGCGGCTCGAGGCTCTCGTCGCCGAGCTCGGTGACGCGGCCGTGGCCGTGGCGTGCGACGTGACCAACGACGACGACGTCGCCCGCCTGGCCGACGTCGCGGGTGACCGGGTGCACGTGCTCGTCAACAACGCCGGCGGGGCGCTCGGCCTCGAGCCGGTGGCGCAGGGCGACGTCGCGCTGTGGCAGCAGATGTACGACACCAACGTCCTCGGCACGCTGCGCGTCACCAAGGCCCTGCTGCCCGCACTGGTCGCCGCCGATGGTGAGGGCATCATCGTCAACGTCGGCTCGGTGGCGGGCTTCACCGCCTACGAGGGCGGCGGGGGCTACACCGTCGCCAAGCACGGCGTGCACGTCATGAGTGAGACCCTGCGGCTCGAGCTGGTCGACCAGCCGGTGCGGATCACGGTCGTGGCACCGGGGATGGTGCAGACCGAGGAGTTCTCGCTGACCCGCTTCGGCGGCGACAAGGAACGTGCGGATGCCGTGTACGCCGGCGTCCCCGGACCTCTCGTCGCGCAGGACGTCGCCGACGCGATCGTGTGGATGGCGACGCGACCGGCGCACGTCAACGTCGACCTGCTCGTCATCAAGCCGCGGGCCCAGGCGGCCGCCCACAAGGTCCAGCGCCTCGCCAACCCCTGACGCTCCCCCTATGCGACTTCGTGCGACTTACGTGCGGTGTCAACATCCTTCCAGCGCGAAATCCGCACCTAAGTCGCACGAAGTGGGGAGATCAGGAGGTAGCGGCGGGTGGGCGGATGGGGT
>NZ_DAORSO010000010.1:0-5675 GCF_035443565.1 Ornithinibacter sp.
CTCGACATCCGCAACTTCGGTGCGAAGTCGATCGACGAGGTCAAGGCCAAGCTCGCCGGCATGGGCCTGGCCCTCAAGGACAGCCCCCCCGGATTCGACCCCAGCCTCATCGCCGACCGGTACGACGACTTCACCTTCGGTGAGGGCGAGGACGACGCGGCGTACGCCGAGGACGAGCAGCTCTGACCACGCCTTCCCCGGCGTACTGACCAAGGAGAACAGCAATGCCCACCCCCACCAAGGGTCCCCGTCTCGGAGGCGGTCCCGCTCACGAGCGGCTCATCCTCGCGAACCTCGCGACCTCGCTCTTCGAGCACGACTCCATCACGACGACCGAGGCCAAGGCCAAGCGCCTGCGCCCCCTCGCCGAGCGCCTCATCACCTTCGCCAAGCGTGGTGACCTCCACGCCCGTCGCCGGGTGATGACGGTCATCCGCGACAAGGGTGTCGTGCACCGTCTCTTCGTCGAGATCGGTCCCGACATGGCCGAGCGCAACGGCGGCTACACCCGCATCACCAAGATCGGCGCCCGCAAGGGTGACAACGCCCCCATGGCGGTCATCGAGCTCGTTCGCGAGCCCGTCGCCAAGAAGGCCACCGTCAAGGAGGCAGAGGCTGCCACCAAGCGTGCGGCCAAGGACTCCGCCAAGAAGGACGACGCCAAGAAGGCCGACTCCGCGAAGGCCGAGGACGTCGCCGAGCTGACCCTCGACGACAACGCGACCGACACCCCGGCATCCGCGTCGGCGGCGGCCGTGTCCCTCCCCGAGGGCGCAGAGGCTGCAGGCGAGGACGGCTCCGGCCCCGACGGCTACACCGTCAAGGGCAACGCCGACTCCGGGCTGTACCACGTCGAGGGTTCGCAGTGGTACGACCAGACGATCGCCGAGTTCTGGTTCAAGGACGCCGACGCCGCTGAGGCCGCTGGCTTCAAGCCGGCCGGTGGCGCCGACAAGCAGGACGTCGACGAGGCCTGATCGCCCTGATCGACCAGCCGGCGCGTGACGCCGGATGCCGTGAACGGCCCTCTCCCACAGCGGGAGGGGGCCGTTCCGGCATCCCCGGTGGTCAGTCGAGCGACCCCACCGACGCGAAGTGCCGGGCGAGGGGCACCAGGGCCAGCACGAGGACCATCGGCACGGCGAAGCCCACCCGCAGCGAGGTCGACCCGAGCGCTCCCGTGAGCACCGACCCGATGAGGGCGCCCGCGTAGTTGAACTGGTTGAAGCGGGCGACCACGGCGTCGACGCGAGCCCGGTGCAGTGCGGGGTCTGCTCCCTCACCGGCGACGCGCGCCGCGGCGGAGAAGGCCAGCGGGGCGATGGCGGCGACCCCGAGGCCGACGACGAAGAACCCGAGGACCGCCACCGGCCACGACGACGCCGGCGCGAACACGACGACGGCGAGCCCGAGGAAGGCGGTGAGAGCCCCCACGCGCACGACGGTGGGCGCACCGAACCGGGCGGTCGCGGCATCCCCGACGACCCGGGCCAACAGGACCGCGACGAGGTAGGGCAGCGTCGCGAGGGCGTACATCGCCGGGGAGGTGGGTGGGGCGGTGAACACGTCGTCGCTGCTGAGGTAGATCGGCCCCCAGGCGGTGACCGCCGTGTCGACGGCGTAGAAGACCACGAGGCCCAGGCCCACGAGCCACACGATGCGCCAGCGCACCCCGACGGCGTCGGGGTCGGGCACGGCCGTGGGCGCACCGTGGTCGCGCCGGACGAAGGGCGAGGCAAGGATGGCGAGCGGCAGGACGGCGAGCGCGAGCGACCCGGCTGGGATGCTCACGTCGGGCAGGGTGATCGCGCCGAGCGTGGCCACGAGCCCGCCCGCGGTCCAGGCGGCGTGGAAGGAGGGCATGACCGGCCGCCCGAGGTGGTGCTCGACCGCGACGGCCTGCATGTTGGCCGATGCGTCGTTGGCTCCCAGCCCGAGGCCGTAGACCGCCATGCCCGCGACGAGCAGCGGCAGCGACCCGTCGCCCCGCGCCGCCTGGCCGATGACGACGACGCCCACGGCGACGAGGCCGAGGGCGACCCGCAGGGCCAAAGCGCTGTCGCGGCGGCGGGCGAGCAGTTCGGCCGCCACCGACCCCACCCCGGCGAGGACGACGAGCAGCAGCATCAGAGCGGCCAGCTCGAGCTCGGAGAGCTCGAAGAGCGCCTTGAGCTGCGGGAGCCGGAGGGTGAGCGAGATGAAGAGCAGTCCCTGCACGGCGAACGCGCCCGCGATGGCGCGACGGTGGCTGCGGGTGGTGAGCTGGTCCGTGGGCGGGGCGGTCACGGGCTCCATCGTGGACCGCGGGCGGGCCGCCGTCCCGGCGCCGCGCGGACTACGCTGGCGCGGTGACCCTGCGGATCCGGATCGACCTGTCCTATGACGGGACGGCGTTCTCCGGGTGGGCGGCCCAGCCCGGTCGGCGCACCGTGGAGGGGACGCTCGCCGAGGCGCTCACGACGATCCTGCGCAGCGCCGAACCGGTGCGCCTCGTCGTCGCCGGACGCACGGATGCCGGGGTGCACACCCGCGGTCAGGTCGCCCACGCGGACGTCGAGGAGGAGGTCTGGGATGCCGTCCGGGGGCGGTCCGCCCGCCCTGCGGAGGAGGCCGCCGCGAGCCGGCTGCGCGGCATCCTGCCCCCCGACATCGGGATCCGGAGCGTGACGCGCGCGCCCGACGGCTTCGATGCCCGGTTCTCCGCGCTACGCCGCCGCTACCTCTACCGGCTGTGCGACGACGCCGGTCGGATGGACCCGCTGCGGCGGCACGACACCGTGCTCGTGCGGGGACCGCTCGACGTGGAGCGCATGGACCGGGCTGCCGGGTCGCTGCTCGGCCTGCACGACTTCGCGGCCTTCTGTCGGCGCCGGGAGGGGGCGACCACGGTTCGTACGCTGCTCGACTACCGGTGGGAGCGCGGCGCCGACGGAGTCATCGCCGGCACGGTGGTGGCGGACGCCTTCTGCCACAGCATGGTGCGGGCGCTCGTGGGGGCCGTGGTGCCCGTCGGTGAGGGTCGGCTCGACGTCGGTGTGCCCGCCGCCGTCCTCGCCGGGGGAGCGCGAGACCCGCGGGTTCGGGTGATGCCCGCGCACGGGCTGTCCCTCGAAGAGGTGGTGTACCCCGCGGATGCCGACCTCGCCAGCCGCGCCGACATGGCACGATCACGTCGAGAACTGCCCGCGGAACAGCTCGAAGGAGCCCCCGATGCCCACTGACTCCGGCTGGACTCCCTCGGTGCCCGAGGCGGTGCACGTCACCCGGGGCAACCAGGAGTCGACCGCGGCCGGCATCTACGGAGTCATCGTCAGCTCGGCCGTCATGTCGGCCTCGCACGCGGACTCCGCCGGCAAGGTCATCGGGGCCGTGCTCGTCACGCTCATGGTCTATTGGGGCGCTGAGCGGTACGCGCGCATCGTGGCCGAGCGCATCCACGAGGGGCACCGCCCCAACTGGTCGACGGTGCGCCACCAGCTGACCCACGGCTGGGAGATCGTCACGGCGTCCACCCTGCCGCTGCTCGTCCTGGCCGTGTTCACGGTGCTCGGGTCGGAGCTGTTCACCGCAGTGCTCGCCGCCCTGATCTGCAGCACCGCCCTGCTCTGCGTCGCCGGGTGGGCCGTCGGGCGCCACGGTCGGCTGTCGACGGGGGAACGCATCGTCTCGGCGATCGTGGCCGGCATGTTCGGTGTCTTCTTCATCGCACTGAAGACGTTGTTGCACTGACCCTGCCGGTCCCCATCCGCGTGCTGGCGAAACTCGGGTGAGGTCGCGGCCTCGGTCGTGGACACTGGACCCTCGTGGGCCATCTCGATGTCAACTCCGTGTGCTTCGCCCTCCCCGACGGGCGAGAACTGCTGCGTGACGTCACCTTCCGGGTGGGGGAGGGGGCCAAGGTCGCCCTGGTCGGCCCGAACGGCACCGGGAAGACCACCTTGCTGCGCATCCTCGCCGGCGACCTCACGGCATCCGACGGGGCCGTGACGCGCAGCGGTGGTCTCGGGGTCATGCGGCAGTTCATCGGCAAGGTGCGCGACGACACCACGGTGCGTGACCTGCTCGTGTCGGTGGCTCCTGAGGCGGTTCGCCTCGCGGCCGCCGAGATCGACCGCACCGAGCTGATGATGATGGAACGGGACTCCGAGACCGACCAGCTCGCGTACGCGCAGGCGCTCGCCGACTGGGGTGATGTCGGTGGCTACGAGTGGGAGACCCACTGGGACGTGTGCACCGTGGCGGCCATCGGCACCCCGTTCGAGCGAGCCCAGTGGCGCAAGGTCTCCACCCTGTCCGGGGGCGAGCAGAAGCGGCTCGTGCTCGAGTCGTTGCTGCGGGGTCCCGAGGAGGTGCTCGTGCTCGACGAGCCGGACAACTACCTCGACGTCCCGGCCAAGCGCTGGCTCGAGGAACGCCTCATCGAGTCGCCGAAGACCGTGTTGTTCGTCAGCCACGACCGTGAGCTGCTCGACCGGGTGGCGACGCGGATCGTGACCCTGGAGCCCAGCCACGGCGGCAACACCGTGTGGGTCCACCCCGGGCGGTTCTCGACCTACGACCAGGCCCGGTCCGACCGCAACGACCGCCTCGACGAGCTGCTGCGCCGCTGGGACGAGGAGCACGCGAAGATCAAGGCCCTCGTGCTCATGTACCGGCAGAAGGCCGCGTTCAACGACGGGCTGGCCTCACGGCTGCAGGCCGCCGAGACCAGGCTGCGCAAGTTCGAGGATGCCGGGCCGCCCGAGGCGGTGCCGCTGCACCAGAAGGTCACCATGCGCCTCACCGGTGGCCGCACCGCCAAGCGTGCGGTGGTGGCGACCGGGCTCGAGCTGCGGGTCGACGGCGGGCAGCTGATGAAGCCCTTCGATGCCGAGATCTGGTTCGGCGAACGCATCGGTGTGCTGGGGAGCAACGGCTCGGGGAAGTCGCACTTCCTCCGCCTCCTCGCGGCCGGAGGCAGCGACCCCGACCGCGAGCACGAGCCGGTGGGTGACATCCGCCCTGCGCCGGTCGAGCACGCCGGACGGGTGGTGCTCGGTTCCCGGGTGCGCCCCGGCTGGTTCGCCCAGACGCACGACCACGCCAGCCTGCACGGCCGCACCCTGCTCGAGATCCTCCACCGTGGGGACGAGCACCGAGCCGGGATGCCGCGGGAGGTCGCCGCGCGCGCCCTCGACCGCTACGGACTCGCCAAGGCCTCGGAGCAGACCTTCGAGACGTTGTCCGGCGGGCAGCAGGCGCGGTTGCAGATCCTGCTGCTCGAGCTCTCGGGGGCGACCCTGCTGCTGCTCGACGAGCCGACCGACAACCTCGACCTGCACTCGGCCGAGGCCCTGGAGGACGCGCTCGCCGCGTTCGAGGGCACCGTCCTGGCGGTGACCCATGACCGGTGGTTCGCACGCGGGCTCGACCGGTTCCTCGTGTTCCGGTCCGACGGTCGCGTGGTCGCCAGCGACGAGCCGGTGTGGGACGAGGGGCGGGTGGGCCGGGCCCGCTGAGGGGCGGACCTCACACCGCTGCGCCCTTGTTGCCTCGTCAGGGCAGCGGGAGACTGCAGGTATGGACGCGCAGCTCAACAAGGCCCGCACGCTCGACGCGGTCAACGCCCTCAACCGCGGAGACCTCGACGGGTACCTCGCGATCTACGCCCCGGGTGCCGTGGTGCACGGGCTGCC
>NZ_DAORSO010000010.1:5775-11646 GCF_035443565.1 Ornithinibacter sp.
CGGACGGGTCGTCGAGCGCTGGATCATCGGCGACGACCTGTCGCTGCTGCGCCAGCTCGGCCTGATCTGACAGGTGGTCGCCTCCCGTCGGGCGGGCCGGTTCACTCGACGCCCTCCTGACAGGGGAGGGACCCGGCTTCGTCGGCGACAGGGTTCTCGACAGCCGTTGACAAGGTTCCTCGGCGGGAGGAACGTGGCGACGCAGGCGCTTGGCTCAGCTGGACGGTCGAGCCCGACGTTCGAGGAGAGGATCGCGTGATAGTCCCGTTCAGTGTCATGGACTTCCTGGATCGCGCGGCGGCTGTCTATCGCGACCGGCTCGGCGTCGTCGACGAGCCGCACCAGCCGGCATCCTCGATGGGAGAGCTCACCTACGGTGAGCTCGGTGCCAAGGCTGCGGCCATGGCCGCGCACCTGGACCGGCTTGGCATCGAGGTGGGCGAGCGGGTCGCCTTCGTCTCGCACAACAGCGCCCGACTGCTGGCTGCCTTCTTCGGTGTCTCGGGGTACGGCCGGGTGCTGGTGCCGGTGAACTTCCGGCTCTCTGCGAGGGAGGTCGGCTACATCGTCGAGCACAGCGGGGCGCGGGTGCTCTATGTCGACCCCGAGCTCGAGCACGACCTCGCGGACGTCGAGTGTGAGCACAAGTTCCTGATCGGACAGGACGAGGACCTGTTCATCGACGGGATCGCCCCCAGGGCGTGGGAGCCCGACGAGAACGCCACGGCGACGATCAACTACACCTCCGGGACGACCGCGCGCCCCAAGGGTGTGCAGCTGACGCACCGCAACCTCTGGACCAACGCGATGACGTTCGCCCTGCACGCCGGCGTCACCGACCGGGACGTCTACCTGCACACGCTGCCGATGTTCCACGCCAACGGCTGGGGGATGCCGTTCGCCATGGCCGGCATGGGAGTTCCGCAGGTGGTGCTGCGCAAGGTCGATGGCGCAGAGATCCTCCACCGCGTCGAGCGCCACGGTGTCACCGTTCTGTGTGCGGCCCCGGCGGTGGTCAATGCCGTCCTGGGTGCCGCCTCCACGTGGCAGGGCCAGGTCCCTGGCCGCGGTCGGGTCAGGATCATCTGCGCGGGTGCCCCGCCGCCGACCAAGACGATCGTCCGGGTCGAACAGGAGCTGGGCTGGGAGTTCATCCAGATCTACGGCCTGACCGAGACGTCGCCGCTGCTGACCATCAACCGCGGGCGCTCCGAGTGGGACACCCTTCCTCCGCAGGAGCGGGCGGCCAGGCTGGTGCGCGCAGGTGCACCGGCCATCGGCGTGACGCTGAAGGTCTCCCAGGACGCAGAGGTGCTGGCCCGGTCGAACGTGGTGCTGGAGGGCTACTGGAATCAGCCCGAAGAGACCGGGGCAGCCCTCGGTGACGGATGGTTCCACACCGGCGACGGAGGCATGATCGACGACGACGGCTACCTGACCATCCAGGACCGCAAGAAGGACGTCATCATCACCGGCGGCGAGAACGTGTCCTCGATCGAGGTCGAGGACGTCATCTTCTCCCACCCCGAGGTCGCCGAGGTCGCCGTCATCGGCGTCCCGGACGAGAAGTGGGGGGAGACCATCAAGGCGCTGGTCGTCAGGGTCGAGGGTTCCGACCTCAGGGAGGCCGACCTCATCGCCCACTGCAAGGCGCAGGCGGCTCATTACAAGGCGCCGACGTCGGTCGAGTTCCGCGAGGCGCTGGCCCGAACGGCTACCGGCAAGCTGCAGAAGTACAAGCTGCGCGAGCCGTACTGGGAGGGACGAGACCGCCGAGTCAACTAGGGCGGGGCCATCGTCGACCAGCTCTTGGCGGGAGCACTGGGTGGCTGATCACAGGGGTTCCTGGCCGACCCCGTGGTGCTTGCAGGGGGTCCCACCACCTCAGCTGATTTCGAATTAACGCGTGTTGACACGAATATGAATTGCCGTTAACGTCCAGTGACATGAATAGTCCTCTGTCCCCGGCTGCAGGTGCCCCGGTCCCCGACGCCCCCACCCGGACGTACCGGATGACGGCGCGCGCCCGGGCGGTGGAGGAGACGCGGGGGCGGATCCTCGACGCGGTGCTCCTGCTGCACGAGCAGCGGCTCTCCGCCGACATCTCGCTCGCCGACGTCGCGGACGAGGCGGGGGTCAGCGTCCAGACGGTGCTGCGCCACTTCGGCAGCCGCGAAGGACTCATCGACGCCGCGATCGAGCGGGCGACGGCCGATGTCGAGGCCGAGCGCCGCAGCGATCCGGGGGACGTCGCCGGCGCCGTGCGTGCGGTCGTCGAGCACTACGAACGCCGCGGCGACGGGGTCCTCCTGCTCCTCGCGCAGGAGGGGTCCGAGGCCTTCGCGGCCAACGTCACCGCCACGGGGCGGGCGCTGCACCGACGCTGGGTGGAAACGTGCTTCGGCCCGCTCCTGCCGCGGGGGCCCGCCCGCGCGGCGACGGTCGACCTCCTCGTCGTCGCCACCGACGTCTACACCTGGAAGCTCCTGCGCCGGGACCGTGGACTGTCGGCGCAGTCAACTCGCACCCGGATGGAGACGCTCGCGAGGGCCGTCCTCGCCGCCACCGCACCGGGCGACTGAACCACCCGCCGGGCCGCCACCGCCCGGATCGCCACCGACCGAAGGAGTCGTCATGGCCGAGATCATCGTCGTCACGTGGGACGGCGGGGGGAACGTTCCCCCTGCCATGGCGATCGCGCGCGAGCTCGCGGACCGCGGGCACGGCATCCGCGTGCTCGGTCACCGCGGTCAGCGGGATGCCATCGAGGGTGCCGGGTTCACGGCGGTTGCGACCACGCACGCCCGGGACTTCCGGGCCGGTGACCCGCACTCGACCCGTGACCTCCTGGCGACGTTCGGCGATCGTGGGATGGCTCGTGACCTGCTCGATGAGCTCCGGCGGCGCCCGGCCGACCTCGTGCTCGTCGATGCCCTCATGCTCGGTGCCCTGGACGCTTCACGTGCGAGCGGTGTGCCGTACGCAGTCCTCGAGCACTTCTACGACGAGCACTACCGCACTGCACTGCGCGGGCCGCTCGGGCTCGTCCTGCGCGCCACCGGGCTGCGCCCCGGGCGGAGCCTGCGCGACGCGGCCGTGCGGGTCGTGATGACCCTGCCCGAGCTCGACCTTGTCCGCCCCGGCGGCGTCGTGCGACAGGTCGGGCCGCTCGTCTCCTGGCGGCCGAGAAAGCAGTGCGAGCCCACCGTCCTGGTGAGCCTGAGCACCTTCGGCTACGCGGGGATGGCGGATCGGCTCCAGACCGCGGTGCAGGGGTGCGCGGGCCTTCCGGCCAAGGTCATCGTCACCACCGGCCCGCACATCGACCCCGACTCCCTGAACGCGCCCGCCTGGGTCGAGGTGCACCGCTTCGCCCCGCACGCCGAGCTCATGCCCGGGGTCAGCGTGCTGCTCGGGCACGGAGGGCACGGCACGGCGATGGCCGCACTGGCCCACGACATCCCGGTCGCGGTGTTTCCCCTCGACCCCAAGGCCGACCACGAAATGCTGGGCCGCAGCCTCGAACGGGCCGGCGCGGGACGGCTTTTGCGGCGCAGGGCATCCGCTCACGACGTCCGCGATGCTGTCGCGGCACTGCTGGCCGACGGGCCCCACCGGGATGCCGCGGCGCGCCTCGGTGCCCGGGTCCGGTCCTCCGCAGGAGCCGTGGGTGCGGCTGATGCGCTCGAGGCCGCCCTGCCGTCCCATGCGAACACCAAGTGATGGTCAAGGAATCGTAAGTTCTGTGCGCCCTCCCTTCATGTAAAGCGTTTACGCAACTAGCGTCCAGCGCGGATCAATGCCGTCCGCGCGCCCATCCCGTCGCGCGGTCCTGAGGAGGAGCACCGATGCCCGCACCCCGACGCCTGACCGCCGTCCTGATCGGTGGCGCGGTCGCGCTCACCCCAGCGCTCCTGACGGCCGTACCCGCAGAGGCGGCCACGGCATCCGTCGCCCTGGTGGGTGACCTGCAGAGCGAGGTCGGCTGCCCGGGTGACTGGGACCCGGCCTGCACCCAGAGCGAGCTGACCCGCGTCGGTGACACCGAGGTCTTCAAGGGCACCTTCGAGGTTCCCGAGGGCGACTTCGCCTTCAAGGTCGCCCTCAACGGCTCCTGGGCCGAGAACTACGGCGCGGGAGGCACCTTCAACGGCGACAACATCGCGCTGCTGCTCGCCGGCCCGGCGTCGATCACCTTCACCTTCGACGACGCCACGAACATGGTCTCCTTCGCGCCCGCCGACCTCGACGAGGGAACCACCGCCGCTGACGCCGAGCTGGCCGAGAACTCGTTGCGCTCGGCGCTGACTCGTGAGCGGTTCTACTTCGTCATGGCTGACCGGTTTGCCAACGGCTCGACCGCGAACGACCGCGGTGGGCTCACGGGTGGGCCGCTGAAGACCGGCTACGACCCCACCCACAAGGGCTTCTACCACGGTGGTGACCTCAAGGGCATCACCGAGAAGCTGGACTACATCAAGGGCATGGGCACCACCGCGATCTGGCTCACCCCCAGCTTCAAGAACAAGCCGGTTCAGGGCGGCCCCGGCCAGGAGAGCGCCGGCTACCACGGGTACTGGATCACCGACTTCACCCAGATCGACCCGCACCTCGGGACCAACGAGGACATGAAGGACCTCATCGACGCCGCGCACGCCAAGGGGATGAAGGTCTTCTTCGACATCATCACCAACCACACCGCCGACGTCATCGACTACGAGGAGAAGCAGTACACCTACCGCTCCAAGAAGGCCTACCCGTACGAGGATGCCGCAGGCGAGCCGTTCGACGACCGCGACTACGTGAGCAAGCCGGCCGCCGAGTGGCCCGAGCTCGACGCCGGATCCTTCCCGTACACCCCGTTCCTCGCCGAGGGGGACGAGGACGCCAAGACCCCGGCCTGGCTCAACGACCCGACGATGTACCACAACCGGGGCGACTCGACCTTCGCCGGTGAGTCCTCGACGTACGGCGACTTCATCGGCCTGGACGACCTGTTCACCGAGCGGCCCGAGGTCGTCGACGGCATGGGTGAGATCTACAAGAGCTGGGTCGAGTTCGGCATCGACGGCTTCCGGATCGACACCGTGAAGCACGTCAACCTCGAGTTCTGGCAGAAGTTCGTGCCGGACATCCTCGGCGCGGCCGACCGCATCGGCAACGACGACTTCTTCGCCTTCGGCGAGGTCTACGACGGCAACCCCGCGGTGATGTCGGAGTACACGACGGCCGGCAAGCTCCAGGCCACGCTCGACTTCGGGTTCCAGCAGCAGGGCGTCGACTTCGCCAAGGGCAACCCGACCGACGTGCTGAGCGACTTCTTCGCCAAGGACGACTGGTACACCGACCCCGACAGCAACGCCTACCAGCTGCCGACCTTCCTCGGGAACCACGACATGGGCCGGGCCTCGATGTTCCTGGCGCGCGACGGGCAGAGCGAGGCCGAGCACCTGGCACGCGTCAAGCTCGCGCAGTCGCTGATGTTCACGACCCGCGGCAACCCCGTGACCTACTACGGCGACGAGCAGGGCTTCGTCAGCACGGGCGGGGACCAGGCCGCTCGCGAGGACATGTTCGCCAGCCAGGTAGACCTCTACAACACCGAGACAGTGCTCGGCGGCCCCGAGGGATCGAGGGACCGCTTCAACACCAAGCACCCTCTCTACAACCACGTGAAGACCCTCTCCCAGGTGAGGGCCGCACACCCGGCCCTCGCAGACGGCGCCCAGATCGCTCGTTACGCGACCGACGGCCCCGGCATCTTCGCGATCTCGCGGATCGGCTCCGACACCAAGGGCAAGCCGGGCAACGCCGCGGGCGAGAGCAAGGGCAAGGGAGAGGACAAGGGCAAGGGCAAGGGCAAGGGCAAGG
>NZ_DAORSO010000010.1:11746-33713 GCF_035443565.1 Ornithinibacter sp.
GGCGAGAGCAAGGGCAAGGGAGAGGACAAGGGCAAGGGCAAGGGCAAGGGCAAGGATGCCGGTCGCGTCGAGTACGTCGTCGCGGCCAACAACGGCACCAAGGCCGCCACGGCATCCTTCCCGACCTGGACCAAGGGCAAGGGCGCGGTCTTCACACCGGTGTTCGGCACGGACACGGCGGTCAAGCCGGCGGCCGACGGCACCGTGAAGGTCACCGTGCCGCCACTGGGCATCAGCGTGTGGCGGGCCAACACCCCGATCAGCACCTCCGGGGCGGCGCCGACGGTCGAGGTCGTCCTCCCTGAGTCGGGGGTGAACGGGCGCGCCGAGATCGGCGCCGACGTGAAGGCGAGCACCTTCGCGCAGACGACGTTCCTGTGGCGTCAGCTCGGCGCCAAGGAGTGGCAGCCGCTCGGCACCGACGACAACGCACCGTTCCGGGTCTTCCACGACACGTCCGGTCTGCCGCTGGCCACGCCGCTGGAGTACCGCGCCGTCGTCAAGGATGCCGGGGGGCGGGTCGCGGGTGACTCCTCGTGGACGCAGGTCGTCGGTGCGCCGTCACGGACGGTTCCCGAGAACGGTGACCCGGCAGGGACCCAGCCCGGCACGGTCGCCATCGCCGGGACGCTGAACTCCGAGATGGGGTGCCCGGCCGACTGGGAGCCGTGGTGCGGCCAGGCCCAGATGAGCTTGGACGGCGCGGACAAGATCTGGAAGAAGAAGGGGGTCACCCTGCCGGTCGGCCCGTACGCCTACAAGGCGGCGCTCGACCGCGCCTGGACCGAGAACTACGGCGAGGGTGGTGTGCGCGACGGCGGCAACATCTCGATGGAGACGGCCGACGGCACCGCGTCGTTCTACTACGACCCGACCACCCACTGGGCGGTCTCGGACGAGGAGGACCCGATCATCACCGTGCCCGGGTCGTTCCAGTCAGAGCTCGGCTGCGGCGGGGACTGGAAGCCGGAGTGCATGCGGCCGTGGCTGCAGGACAAGGACGGCGACGGCATCTACGCGATCATCACGACGAAGATCCCGGCGGGCACGTGGGAGTTCAAGGTTGCGCACGGGTTGTCCTTCGACGAGAGCTACCCTGCGGCCAACGTGAGCGTGACGGTCCCGGCGGACGGTGCTTCGACGACGTTCATCTACAACTCGGTGACCCACGAGGTGAGTGTCACGAGCGAGTGACCGTGTCCCGAGATCGACCTGTTGGTCGATCTCGGGACGGTGGGGTCCGGTGCAGGCGGGTCGGGTGCAGGCGGGTCGGGTCAGCGGCCGATCGTGACGTCGGTGCCCGAGAGTGAGGCGTCGAACCCGGCCGGCGTCACGGCGACGTCGGTGAGCCCCAGCCCGTCCGGAACGCCCGGCACAGGCTGGCGGATCGTCACCAGGCTGCGGGCCAAGGAACTGAGGGCGCTGTCGAGGAAGTCCGGCCCGCCGAGGTCGACGGTGCGGGGCTCGATGAGCAGTTGCCCGCCATCGGCGACCACGGTTCCCTCAGCCCGGACCGTGAGGTCCCGGCCGAGGATGGTCACCGCGCGTTCGATGCCCGCGAGCCCGTCACCGGCATCGTAGAGCCGTGCCCCGTCGCCGATCTGGGTGGCGACCGTGGCGAACGGCAGGGTGGCATCGAGGTCGAGCCGCTCGGCGCGCAGGCCGCTCTCGGAGAATCGAACCCCGGATCCGGTGGCCACCACGTCGGTGAGCGTCGCATCGGCTGACACGACGTCGGAGCCGCGCAGGTCGACGGTGCCGAGCCACGTCTCGTCGGTGGTGAGGTCGGCGGGCGGCTGCGGCTCAGTGCCCGTCCCCGGGCCGGATGCCGTCGGGCTCGGTGCCGCGATCGTCTCGCCGTCGCCGGACCCGAGGGTGAGGAGCAGGACGACGAGGGCGAGGGCGAGCGTGGCCAGGGTCGCGCCGACCCCGAGCAGGAAGTGCTTCATGCCCCCAGCGTGACAGGCCGACGATGCCGTACGTCAGCGCGCCACGGCACCGGTCTCCAGCGACGTCCTGGTGCGCTCCTGCCGTCGGGCCGGGAGGTAGCACGCCACGCCGAGCGCGCTGATCGCGCCCGCGGTGACCATGGCCGTGCTGATCGACGCCCGGTCGGCGAGGGTGCCGACGAGCGGAGCCGCCACGGCGAAGGCGAGGAAGGCCATCATCGAGTTGATCGACAGCACCGTCGCGCGGTTGGCGGACGTCGCCTGCCGATGGAGCAGCGCCGCGTGGGGCGGGCCGTTCATCCCGTGCATGGAGTAGGTGAACAGGTAGGCCGCGACGAGCGCGACCGGGCCGGCCACCAACCCCATGACCACGGCCCCGAGGGCATTGAGCACGCGCCCGACCATGGCCGCTCGGGCGACGCCGATGCGTGCCGACGTCACCCCGGCGAGCCACGAGCCCACGGCGAACAGCCCCCACCCGGCGGCCGACACCGGCCCGACCAGGGCCCCCGCCCGCTCCGCGGACCCGACGAGTTCCTCCAGGCGCAGCGGCATCAGGGACTCGAAGGTGATCATGCCGACCGACCAGAACACCTCGACGCCGACCAGGGCCAGTAGCACGCGGTTGGTGGCCAGCAGCCGCACCCCGCTCGCGATGACCGCGGGCGTGGTGCGTGCCTCGGACAGGGCGTGCGACCACTGGGAGCGACCAGCCGCCGCGGGCGGGCGCTGCTCGGTCATCAGCGCTGCGGCCGCAACGAGGTGCACCACCGTCAGGGCCGCGCTGACCCACGCCGCGGCATCCAGTGCGGAGACACCCGAGACGCCGAAGACCGTTCGCACGGGATCCCACCAGATGAGCCCACCGGACGCGAGTGCGCCCACGGCGATGGCCCCACCCAGCACCGAGCCCGCCCGGGAGAGCTGCCGGTCGACGTCGGCCCCGGGGGTCGTGGCGTGGACGGCGTCGACGAACCACGCCTCGAGCGGCCCGGAGTCCAGGGCGCGGAACGCCCCGGTGACCACCGCGGCCGCCACGAACCACCAGAACGACTGGGCGAGCGCGATGCCCACGGCGGCGACGACCCCCAGGACCGCGGCGGTGAGGTACACCGGCCGCCGCCCCACGGCATCCGCGAAACCACTCGTCGGCAGTTCGAGGGCGAAGGTCACGAGACCGCCGATGGCGAAGGACGACGCCGCCTGGGCGACGGTCAGCCCGCGCCCGGTCTGGAGCAGGATGATGATGCCGACGACGAACCCGACGGGCAGCCAGCGGGTCGTCGTCAGGACGTAGAGCCGGCGCTCGGCCTCGCGAGGAGTGAGGACTGCAGTCACCTCGACGGTGCCTTGTCGAGGTCCAGCGCGTAGGCGAACAGGTAGACCGCGATCCGCTTGGCGTCGGGGTTGCCCTGGCCGACGCGCCGGTAGCGGCCGACGACCTCGCTGATCTCGTCGCGCATCGCCTGCAGCTGGGGGGCGGTGAGCAGCACCATGTCGTCGCTGCTGCCGCAGGCGTCCTGCCAGTCGCCCGGCCAGCCGGGGGAGACGTCGACCCAGCGCTCGGCCTGCTCGCTGAAGTGCCGCACGTAGTCGCGGGCGAGCCAGTTCAGCGCCGTCTCGGAGTCCTCGTCACCCTCGAAGTCGCTCGGGTAGTAGCTGTGGAAGTCGGTGGCGGCCCGCCACAGCCGGCGCTTGCCCTCGCCCTCGCCGGTGTCGGCGACGAGGCCGACCGACTCCAGCTTGCGCAGGTGGTAGGACGTGGCGCCCGAGTTGGTGCCTAGGGTGCCGGCGAGGTCGGTGGCGGTGGCCGGGCCGCCGACGCGCAGCTGTGAGAGCAGGCGCGAGCGCAGGGGGTGGGCCAGGACGCGCAGGCTCGTGGCGTCGAGACGGATGCCGGTGTGCGGTGCCGCGGGGTCGCTCGCGTCGAGCGTGGGGGTGCGGTCCGCGGCTGGTTGCGGGGTCTTTGACGTGGCCATGCGTGCACAATACCTTTGCATACTCTGTTTGCACAACTACTCTGCACAATTGGTGTGCGCCTGCGTTTGTGCAGGTCAGCGACCTGCCAGCCGGGTTCAGCGACGATTTGGGGTGTTGCCCAACCACCCGTAAACTTGACCACTGTTGTGCCGTGCGCCCTCGACCGGGGCACGTGAGGTTCCCTGGTGGGAGCACGCGGCATACGCCAGTTCCATCGGGGCGATCCTCGCCCCTGCCCCTTCTACGACCAGGACACCTGATGCGTACCTACACCCCCAAGCAGGGCGAGATCACGCGTGCGTGGCACATCATCGACGCGACCGACGTCGTGCTCGGCCGCCTCGCCAGCCAGACCGCGATCCTGCTGCGCGGCAAGCACAAGCCCACCTTCGCCCCCCACGTCGACGGTGGCGACTTCGTCATCATCATCAACGCCGAGAAGGTGGCCCTCACGGGCGCCAAGCTCGCGCAGAAGAAGGCCTACCACCACTCGGGTCACCCGGGCGGCCTGAAGAGCACGTCCTACACCGAGCTGCTCGCCAAGAGCCCGGAGAAGGCCGTCGAGAAGGCCGTTCGCGGCATGCTCCCCAAGAACACCCTCGGTCGCGCGCAGCTGAGCCACCTCAAGGTCTACCGCGGCGCCGAGCACCCCCACGCTGCCCAGCAGCCCCAGCCCTTCGAGCTCACCCAGGTGGCCCAGTGATGACCGAGAACACCCAGATCGACGAGACCGCCGGTACCGACGTCAACGACGCCCCGGTCACCGAGTACACCTCCGAGTCGGACACCAACGTCGCGGGTGCCGAGCCCGTGGCTCGTCCGGCGGCCACCGTTCCCGGCGCGGCCACCGGTCGTCGCAAGCAGGCCGTCGCCCGCGTCCGGATCGTCCCGGGCACCGGCGAGTGGAAGATCAACGGGCGCACCCTCGAGGGGTACTTCCCGAACAAGGTCCACCAGCAGATCGTCAACGAGCCGCTGAAGGTCCTCGAGCTCGACGGCGCCTACGACGTCCTCGTGCGCGTGCACGGCGGTGGCCCCTCCGGTCAGGCTGGCGCGGTGCGCCTCGGCGTGGCCCGCTCGCTCAACGGCATCGACCCCGAGCTGAACCGCCCGGCCCTGAAGAAGGCTGGCTTCCTCTCGCGCGACGCCCGCGTCCCCGAGCGCAAGAAGGCCGGTCTCAAGAAGGCCCGCAAGGCGCCTCAGTACAGCAAGCGCTGATCCGGCGCGACGGCATCCGATCTTCGGTGCCGTCCCAGCTCCGAAGGCGGCACCATTCGGTGCCGCCTTCGGCGCGTTCGGGATAGATTCAGGTCAGGGCTCCATCGGCGAAAGGCACCATCCAGCATGTCTCGACTCTTCGGCACCGACGGAGTGCGCGGCCTGGCCAACGGCCCGGTCATCACCGCCGAGATGGCCCTGTCGATGTCGGTCGCGGCCGCCCGCGTCCTCGGCCAGGCCGGAGCGACGCCGGGGCACCGGCCCAAGGCCGTCGTCGGGCGCGACCCGCGGGCCTCGGGGGAGTTCCTCGCCGCGGCGGTCGTCGCGGGTCTGGCCTCGGCCGGGGTCGACGTCTACAACGCCGGGGTCCTGCCGACCCCCGCCGTGGCCTACCTGACCGCCGACACCGGCGCCGACTTCGGGGTGATGCTCTCGGCGTCGCACAACGCGATGCCCGACAACGGCATCAAGTTCTTCGCGCGCGGGGGACACAAGCTCGCGGATGAGGTCGAGGACCAGATCGAGGCCGCGATGGGTGAGCGCTGGGCGCGCCCCATCGGCGCGGACGTCGGCCGGGTCGTGGCCATGCAGGAGGGCCACACCCGCTACATCGCCCACCTCCTGCGCGTGCTGCCGAACCAGCTCGACGGTCTCAAGGTCGTCATCGACGGCGCCCACGGGGCGGCCAGCATGGTCTCCCCGGAGATCTTCCGTCTGGCGGGCGCCGAGGTCATCGAGATCGGCACCGCCCCCGACGGGCTGAACATCAACGACGGCTACGGCTCGACCCACCTCGGCCCGCTCAAGGCCGCCGTGGTCGCGCACGGTGCGGACCTCGGCATCGCCCACGACGGGGATGCCGACCGGTGCCTTGCGGTGGATGCTGCCGGCGTCGAGGTCGACGGCGACCAGATCATGGGCATCCTGGCGGTGGACATGAAGGAGCGCGGCAAGCTCGCGCACGACACCCTCGTCGCGACCGTCATGAGCAACCTCGGGCTGCTCCAGGCGATGGAGCGCGAAGGCATCCGGGTGCTCCAGACCGGCGTCGGTGACCGCTACGTGCTGGAGGAGATGCGCGCCGGCGGCTACTCCCTCGGCGGCGAGCAGTCCGGGCACGTCATCATGCTCGACCACGGCACCACCGGTGACGGGGTGCTCACGGGGCTCATGCTCGCGGCCCGGATGGCTGCCACCGGACGCACCATCGCCGACCTCGGCACGGTCATGACGCGCCTGCCCCAGGTGCTCGTCAACGTCCGGGGCGTCGACAAGAACCGGGTCGAGAGCGACGAAGGCCTCCAGGACACCGTGCGTCGCGAAGAGGCCGCCCTCGCGGGCTCCGGGCGGGTGCTCCTGCGCAAGTCAGGCACCGAACCGCTCGTGCGCGTCATGGTCGAGGCACCGACCCAGGACGAGGCGGATGCTGTGGCGCACCGCCTCGCCGGCGTCGTGCGCGAGCGCCTCACGCTCTGAGCAGTCGCGGCGGCGGCTCAGAGCGTGAGCTCTGCGTCAGGTCAGTGCTGCGTCAGCGGTCGCCGCGGGTGCGAGCGTGCTCGCTCGCGATGATCCGCGCGTACTCCAGCCCGGAGTCCTTGATCGTGCGCTTCTGCGTGTCGTAGTCGACGTGGATGATCCCGAAGCGCTTGTCGTAGCCGTAGGCCCACTCGAAGTTGTCGAGCAGCGACCACGCGAAGTACCCGCGCACGTCGGTGCCGCCCTCGATGGCGTCGGCGACCGCGCCGAGGTGCTCGTGGAGGTAGTTGACCCGGTCGGGGTCGTGCACCGCGCCGTCGTCGGACACGGTGTCCGGCCAGGCGGAGCCGTTCTCGGTGATGTAGATCGGCAGGCCGCTCTCGCGCGCCGACCGCTCGATGATCAGCTGGTGGCTCTTCGGTGACTGCTCCCAGCCCATCGCGGTGAGCGGGCCCTGCGGGGCGAGCTCGATGACGCCGTCGCAGCCGGGCATCGGGTTGCTGCCGTCCTCGCCGTCGCGGGCGGCGCGCACCCGGGTGGGGAAGTAGTTGTTGACCCCGAGGTTGTCCAGCGGCGCCGAGATCGTCTCGAGGTCACCGTCCTGGATGAAGGCGTGGTCGGTGAGGTGAGCGGTGTCCTCGATCATGCCGTCGGGGTAGGCGCCGTGGAAGATCGGGCCGAAGAACAGGCCGTTGAGGGCGTTGTCGGCGCGCCGAACGGCATCCGCATCACGCTCGTCACCGTCGTCGGGGCCCCACACGTACGTCGGGTTGAGGGTGATCGACGCCTCCCCGTCGGGGCACAGCTCGCGGATCACCGGCACGGCCGTGCCGTGCGCGAGCATCAGGTGGTGCGCGGCGACCATGCCCTCGAGGGTGTCGTGGTGGCCGGGGGCGTGGTTGCCGATGCTGTAGCTGAGGATCGAGGAGCACCACGGCTCGTTGAGCGTCGTCCAGTGCTTGACCCGGTCACCGAGGGCGCCGACGGTGACGGCGGTGTACTCCTCGAACCAGGCGGCGACATCGCGGTTGAGCCAGCCACCGCGGTCGTCGAGGGCCTGCGGCAGGTCCCAGTGGTAGAGCGTCGCGACGGGGCGGATGCCGTTGTCGAGCAGCCGGTCGACGAGCCGGTCGTAGAAGTCGATGCCGGGCTGGTTGACCGTGCCGGTGCCGGTGGGCAGGACGCGCGGCCAGGCGATGGAGAAGCGGTAGACGTCGAGCCCGAGGTCGCTCATGAGTGCAACGTCCTCGTCGACCCGGTGGAAGTGGTCGCAGGCCGGGTCGCCGGTGTCCTTGTTCGCGACGTTCCCCTCGACCTCGCAGAACGTGTCCCAGATCGACGGCAGCCGCCCGTCCTCCGTGGTCGCCCCCTCGATCTGGAAGCTGGCGGTGGCGGCCCCCCAGAGGAAGCCATCGGGGAAGGTGCGATCGAAAGAGGTCATAACGCGTGAGGTTACCGTCCCGGTGTGACCTCGTCGCCGACCCTGACCACCCCGCGGACCTGAGGGACGAGGTGCATCGCGAACCACGTCCTGCCGTCACGGCGACGATGGCGCGCCAGGGTGCGGATCGGCTCGTGCCCGCGTTCCAGCGTCGCGGGGTCGATCGTCGTGAGTACACACCGGTCGACCGCCTTGACGACCCGGAACGAGACGTCCCCGATGCGCACGCTGCGCCAGCGGTCCTCCTCGAACGCGTCGAGGTCACCGTCGACGACGAGGTTGGGGCGGAAGCGGTCGACCGCCATCGGATGCCGTGCCACGTCTCCGCGCTCGAGGACGCCGTCGGTGACCCAGTCGTCGAGGCGGCGCAGGGATGCCGCGGACGCCAGGGTGACCGGGTAGCCGTCGGCGAAGGCGGTGGCCTCGCCGGGCAGGCCGTACTCGGGGTTGAGGGGGCGCGGGCGGTGCACGAGGACCAGGCGCAGCCCCTCGATGCCGAGCGTGGCGGCGAGCCAGGTGGTGGCCACGAACGGTGCGCAGACGGCATCCAGGCTGCGCCCGTGCACGGTCACCGTGACCGGGTCGCCGTGCGGCTGCTCGACGTCGAGCGGCGCGGCACCGGGCGCGCTGAGCCGTAGGGGGACGGGCAGGCCGGGGTCGGTCATGGGGGTCATGGCCTGGATGCCCAGCAGGGATGCGTGCTCCCTCGCGGTGACGCACTCGCCGGTGGGGTCGACGACCATCCAGCGACGGTCGTCGTGCAGGCCCCAGGGCTCGACGTGTGCCTGGTCGACGTGGCGGACTGCGGTGCTCTTGACGGGGTGAACGGCAAGCCCGACCAGGGTGATCACGTGGGCTCGCTGCCGGGCGTGCTCACGCCGTCCCCGGTGGTCCAGCAGGCACACCGAGGTCGCCGATGACCGTCACGATCTCAACGGCCCCGCCGGCGAGCCCGTACTCCGCGCCGACGATTGCCAGGTCACCGCGTTCGACCGCGTACCGGATGGCCCGGGAGCGCTCGGCGAGCAGGCTGACGACGTGCCGCAGGTGGGCGCGGCCGACCTCACCGGGGGTCGGCTCCGCGGTGCTGCCGGCCAGCAGGTAGCTCGGGGCGATGCGCTCGACCACGTCGCGAAGGAACCCCCCGGGCAGCTGGCGGGTCGCCACCGCTTCGAGGGTGGCCCGGATCGCCCCGCACGAGGTGTGGGACAGCACGACGATGAGTGGGGTGCCGAGCACCTCGACGCCGAACTCGAGCGAGCCGAGCACCCCGGGGTCGATGACGGTGCCCGCCGTGCGCACCACGAAGACGTCGCCCAGGCCTTGGTCGAAGATGATCTCCGCGGCGACGCGGGAGTCCGAGCAGCCGAACACCGTGGCGAAGGGGGTCTGGCCGGTCGCGAGCTCCTCGCGCAGCTGGATGCTCTGGTGCGGGTGGTCACTCGCACCGTCGACGAAGCGGTTGTTGCCGGCGACGAGTTCAGCCCACGCGTCGTGCGGGGTCCGCGGCCTGGGGTTTCCTCGAGCGGTCGTCATGGCGACGTCGAGCGCTCAGTCGACCTGGGTGAGCAGGCCCGTGTCGACGTCGTAGATGAACCCACCGACGAGCACCTCGTCGGCGACGAGCGGGTGCGACTTCACCCGGACGACGTCCGAGCGCAGCGCCGCCTCCTGGTCGTCGATGGTGTTGAAGCGGTGCCAGGTCGCGTCGCGGCCGGCTGATTCACCCACCCGCCGCTGGAGTTCGGCCTCGGTCGAGTTCGCCATCGCGCAGCGGGTGTGCGGGATGACGAGCACCCGGTTCACCCCGAGCAGGTGCGTGGCGAGCACCAATGCCTCGAGGGCCTGGTCGGTGACCCGGCCACCGGGATTGCGGAAGATCTTCGCGTCGCCGGGCTTGAGCCCGATCATCCGCAGCGGGTCGATCCGGCTGTCCATGCAGGTGACGACGGCGACGCCGGCGTGGGCCACACCGTCGAAGCCGAGGATCGGGTTCTCCGCGGCGTAGGCCCGGTTGGCCTCGAGCAGGTCATCAAAGGTGGATGGCATCAGAGCAACCCCGTTCGCTTCTCGATGGTGAACGCCACCGGCTTGGTCACCGAGGCGAAGAAATCATGTCCCTTGTCGTCGACGACGATGAAGGCCGGGAAGTCCTCGACCTCGATCTTCCAGATGGCCTCCATGCCCAGCTCGGGGTACTCGAGCACCTCGACGCTGCGGATGCAGTCCTGGGCCAGGCGCGCGGCCGGGCCGCCGATCGACCCGAGGTAGAAGCCGCCGTGAGCCTTGCAGGCATCGGTCACCTGCTGGCTGCGGTTGCCCTTCGCAAGCATGACCATCGAGCCGCCAGCGGCCTGGAACTGGTCGACGTAGGAGTCCATCCGGCCTGCGGTCGTCGGCCCGAACGAACCCGACGGCATCCCCTCGGGGGTCTTGGCCGGGCCCGCGTAGTAGACCGGGTGGTTGCGCAGGTAGTCGGGCATCGGCTCACCGGCGTCGAGGCGTTCCTTGATCTTCGCGTGGGCGATGTCGCGGGCCACGACGAGCGGGCCGGTCAGGGACAGCCGCGTCTTGACCGGGTGCTTGGTGAGCTCGGCGAGGATGTCCGCCATCGGCTGGTTGAGGTCGATGGAGACCACGGCGCCGGCACCCGTGGATGCCGCGCCGACGGCATCCACGTCGTCCTCACCGGCGAGGGCGGCGTGGGTCTGGTCGGGCAGGAAGCGGGCCGGGTCGGTCTCGAGCTGTTCGATGAACACGCCCTCGGGGGTGATCTTGCCGAGCACCTGGCGGTCGGCCGAGCAGGACACGGCGATGGCGATGGGGAGGGAGGCCCCGTGGCGGGGCAGGCGCACCACCCGCACGTCGTGGCAGAAGTACTTGCCGCCGAACTGGGCGCCGATGCCGAACTGCCGGGTCAGCTCGAGCACCTTCTCCTCGAGCTCGGTGTCGCGGAAGCCGTGGCCGGTGGCGGCATCCCCGGCCTTCGGGAGCTGGTCGAGGTACTTGGCGCTCGCGTACTTGGCTGTCTTGAGGGCGAACTCGGCGCTGGTACCGCCGATGACGATGGCCAGGTGGTACGGGGGGCAGGCCGCGGTGCCGAGGCTGCGCAGCTTCTCGTCGAGGAAGCGCATCATCGCGTCGGGGTTGAGCACGGCCTTGGTCTCCTGGAACAGGAAGGACTTGTTGGCGCTGCCACCACCCTTGGCCATGAAGAGGAACTTGTAGGTGCTCTCGTGCCCGGGGGCGGTGTCGGCGTAGAGCTCGATCTGGGCCGGCAGGTTGGTGCCGGTGTTGCGCTCGTCCCACGTCGTGACCGGGGCCATCTGGGAGTAGCGCAGGTTCAGCCGGGTGTAGGCGTCGTAGACCCCACGGCTGACGGCCTCCTCGTCGCGCCCCGGCGTCAGCACGTGCTGGCCGCGCTTGCCCATGACGATCGCGGTGCCGGTGTCCTGGCACATGGGCAGGATGCCGCCCGCGGCGATGTTCGCGTTCTTGAGCAGGTCGAGCGCGACGAACTTGTCGTTGTTGCTCGCCTCCGGGTCATCGAGGATGTTCGCGAGCTGCTGGAGGTGCGCCGGGCGCAGGTAGTGCGCGATGTCGTGCATGGCGGTGTCGGTGAGCAGGCGCAGGGCCTTGGGCTCGACCTGGAGGAACGAGCGCCCGCCCGGCCCGTCGACGACCGACACGCCGTCGGTGGTGAGCAGCCGGTAGGGGGTCTCGTCGTCCCCGATGGGCAGTAGGTCCTCGTAGGCGAAGTCGGTCACGCCAGTTCCTCCCTGGTCGGGGCGTAGGCGCCCGCATGGGTCACGGTGATGCCGCTCGTCGCGAGCGCGCGGTCGATGGCCGGGCGCACGTCGGGCAGGCCCGCGTGCTGCAGGCGCTCACGGGCTGCGGTGTCGCCGAGCAGCCCGGCGTCGAGCAGGCCCGACACGAGGCCGGCCATGAAGGAGTCGCCTGCTCCGACGGTGTCGACGACGTCGTCGGCGAGCGCGGGCAGGTGGTCGACGTCGCCGGTGCCGGCCCGCCACGTGACCCCGTCGCCGCCGAGGGTCACGAGCGTCAGCTTCGAGCCCAGCCCGGCCCAGTGAGCCATCACCTCGGCCGGGGACTGCCCGGGGTAGAGCCAGGCGATGTCGTCCTCGGAGCACTTCACGACGTCACTGAGTGCGACGAGCTCCTCGATGCGTGGGCGGACCTCGTCGGGGCTGCCCATGATGCTCGGGCGCACGTTGGGGTCGTAGGACACCGTGCCGGTCGCGCGGATCGCGTGGACCGCGGCGGTCACCTCCTCGTCGCCGGGGCGCAGGGTGGTGCCGATGGACCCGATGTGCAGGTGACCGGCATCCGCCGGTAGGTCGACGGGGGCGAGGTCCCAGTGCAGGTCGAAGACGTAGCTCGCCGCGCCCGACTCGTCGATCGTCGCGGCGGCGGTGGAGGTGGGGTGGCTGGCGCTGATGCTGCCGGGGAGGAGGTGCACTCCGCCGGACTCGACGTGCTCGGCGCAGCGGATCCCGCGATCGTCGGTGCCGACGAGCGTCGCGAACCACGTCTCGTGCCCGAGCCGGGACAGGCCCAGGGCGACGTTGGCCGGCGATCCACCCACGTGTTCGGCCGTGTTGCCGTCGGGGGTGTGCACGATGTCGACAAGCAGTTCGCCGATGACGGCGACTGCTCGGCCGGGGGCGCGATCGGCTGTGCTCGGGTTCATGTCGTTCGTGGTGTCCATGACGTCCTGACGTGAGCGTGTGACGGCAGGGCCAACCCTAGCGTCGAGGGTGATTCGGCGTCCCGGGCACCCGTCGGCGACGATAGGGGGGTGACCACGCCCGCGCCCGCCCGCAGCCGCTACTCGATGGGGTCTGCCAAGAACCTGGTGTACTCCCTCGCCGCGGTGCTCGGGATGGTCGCCGTCCTCGTGCTCATCGTCCCGCGGGTCAGCTCGGTCAGTGGGCCGCCGGTCGACGTGCACGCCACGGCCGTCGACGTGCAGGAGCGCACCGGCTGGCCGATCGTCGAGCCCGTGGGCCTGCCGGAGGGGTGGACTGCGACCTCGGCCCGCTACACCGTCACCACGGGTGGCTTCTCGACGTGGCACGCCGGGTACCAGACCCCCTCGGGAACCTATGTCGCGGTCGAGCAGACGCAGGACCCCACGCGTGCGTGGATCGAGTCGCAGACCAACCGTGCGCCCAAGGTCGGCACCCTGGAGGCTGCAGGGCGCACCTGGACGATGTACGAGCGGGACACCAAGGTCCAGAACAGCCTCGTCGACGCCCCGGAGGGTGCGGACGAGCTGACCACGCTCATCACCGGCACGGCCACCTTCGACGAGATGAAGCAGTTCGTCGAGACGCTCCAGCCCGTCACACCCTGACGGCAGAGCCCCGGGGGTGCGCCGCCGGACGTGCAAAAGGGCCCACCCTCGGTCGGCTGCACGCTCGGCGCCGGGTGCGGCGAGCGCCTTTGTACGTCCGACGGCGCAGGGTTGCCCATGGCCGGACCTGCGAACCGGCAATGCGCCGTGGGCCTGACCGCTGGACCAGGGGAATCAGTCGCCGGCGGTGATCTTCGCCTCGGCGCGGTCCAACCACGTCGCGCAGTGGGCGGCCAGGGCCTCGCCCCGCTGCCACAGCCCCATGCTCTCCTCGAGCCCGGACTGGCCGTTCTCGAGGCGGGCGACGATGTCGACGAGCTCGTCGCGGGCCTGCTCGTACGTCAGGCCTGCGATGTCGGCGTGCTGCGCACCTTCAGGGGCTGGCCCCTGCTCGGGGGTTGCCGAATCCGCTGTCATCGCCATGTCCGAAACCCTAACCGTCGTGCCCGACAGGCTTGACGCCGAAGTCGCCGCGCGCCACGCGCACGCGCAACGGCTCACCCACGACCACGGATGCCGGGTCGCTCACCACCGCGCCGTCGGCGTGCTGCACGATCGCGTAGCCGCGGTCGAGGGTCGACTGCGGCGACAGGGTGCGCACCTGGGTGCGCAGGTGCGCGGTGTGGTCGCGGGCCCGGTGCAGCTGGGCCTCGACGCGGCGGCGACTGCGGTCGCGCAGTGCTTCGACCACGGCGCGCTGGCTGCGCACGAACGCGCCCTTGTCGGTGAGGACGGGGCGACTGCGCAGCTCGACGAGCCGCCGCCGTTCGTGGTGCAGGCGTGCGGCGAGTGCGCGGTGACCGCGAGCGCGAGCTGCCGCGACCGCCGAACGCTCGGCATCGGCATCCGGGACGATCGCCTTGGCGGCATCCGTGGGCGTGGAGGCGCGGTGGTCGGCGACGAGGTCGAGCAGGGGGGTGTCGACGTCGTGACCGATGGCGCTGACCACGGGGGTGAGTGCCGCCGCGACGGCCCGAACCATGGTCTCGTTGCTGAAGGGCAGCAGGTCCTCGACCCCGCCACCGCCACGGGCGATGACGATGACGTCGACCTCGGGGTGGGTGTCGAGCTCGGCGAGCGCCGCGCACACCTGCGGCACGGCATCCGCGCCCTGAACCGCGACCTGGCGGATCTCGAACACCGCGGACGGCCAGCGCCGGCGGGCGTTCTCGACGACGTCGCGCTCGGCCGCGCTCGCCCGGCCGCAGACCAGCCCGATGCGCCGGGGAAGGAACGGTAGGGGCTTCTTGCGCTCGCGGTCGAACAGCCCCTCCTGGGCCAGGTGTCGCTTGAGGTACTCCAGGCGCGCGAGCAGCTCACCGACGCCGAGGGGGCGGATCTGGCGGGCGTCGAGCATGAGCGATCCGCGCTGGGCCCAGAAGGTGGGCTTGGCCTGGAGGACGACGCGGGCACCCTCGCCGAGAGGGGTCGGCATCGCGTCGAGGGCGTTGACGTGGATCGAGACCGACAGGCTCATGTCGACGTCGGGGTCGCGCAGGGTGAGGTAGGCGGTGCGGGCCCCGGGGCGGCGGTTGAGCTGGACGACCTGGCCCTCGACCCACAGGGTCGACATCTTCTCGACGTACTCACCGATCTTCATCGAGAGCAGGCGCACCGGCCAGGGCTGCTCGGCCGTGGTGTCGGCGGCGCGCTCGGGCAGGGTCGTCATGGCGTCACCCTAGAGCCGGGCTCCGACGGCCATTGTTCGGCCGTGCGTCCGGCAGGGTGGCTGCCCTGACTGCCAACCTGCCGGACACAAGGATTCGGGGTCGTCGTGAGGGCGACCTACCATGGGTGACATGGCTGACTCCGGCAAACGTGTGCTCCTCGCCGCCCCCCGTGGCTACTGCGCGGGGGTGGACCGGGCCGTGGTGACCGTCGAGAAGGCGCTCGACCTCTACGGCTCCCCGGTCTACGTCCGCAAGGAGATCGTGCACAACAAGCATGTCGTCACGACGCTGCAGAAGCGCGGTGCGATCTTCGTCGACGAGACCGACGAGGTGCCCGAGGGTGCGACCGTCGTCTTCTCGGCCCACGGCGTCGCCCCCGTGGTGCACGAGGAGGCCCGGGCCCTGTCCCTGCGCACCATCGACGCCACCTGCCCCCTGGTCACCAAGGTGCACCGAGAGGCCGTGCGCTTCGCCGACGAGGACTACGACATCCTCCTGATCGGCCACGAGGGCCACGAGGAGGTCATCGGCACCGCTGGTGAGGCCCCCGAGCACATCCAGCTCGTCGACGGCCCCGACGACGTCGACAACGTCACGGTCCGCGACCCCGACAAGGTCGTGTGGCTCTCGCAGACCACGCTCTCGGTCGACGAGACCATGGAGACGGTGCGGCGCCTTCGTGAGCGCTTCCCCAGCCTGCAGGACCCCCCGAGCGACGACATCTGCTACGCCACACAGAACCGCCAGCTCGCCGTGAAGCAGATGGCCGCCGACTGCGACCTCATGCTCGTCATCGGCTCACGCAACTCCTCCAACTCGGTGCGTCTGGTCGAGGTCGCCCTCGAGCACGGAACACCCGCGGGGCACCTGGTCGACTACGCGGACGAGATCGACGAGTCCTGGCTCGACGGGGTCTCGACGGTGGGTGTGACCTCGGGTGCCTCGGTGCCCGAGATCCTCGTGCGCGAGGTGCTCGAGTACCTCGAGGCTCGCGGCTACGGCGATGTGTCACCTGTCGTCGCGGCGCAGGAGTCGATCATGTTCTCGCTGCCTGCCGAGATCCGCCGGGATCTCAAGGCCGCCGGCAAGGCCGACACGATGCGCCACGACGCGAGCTTCGCCGACAGCACCTCCGGTCTGCACTGACGGTTGTCGCCGTCGGCGTCTAGCCTGACCGGCATGACCACGCCACACCCCGCGGACACGCATGACCTGATCCGCGTGCTGGGTGCCCGCGAGAACAACCTCAAGGACGTGAGCGTCGAGCTGCCCAAGCGGCGGCTCACGGTCTTCACCGGGGTGTCGGGTTCGGGGAAGAGCTCGCTCGTCTTCGCGACGATCGCCGCGGAGTCCAAGCGGATGATCAACGAGACCTACAGCGCCTTCCTCCAGGGGTTCATGCCGAGCCTGGCCCGCCCTGAGGTCGACCACCTCGAGGGGCTGACCACGGCGATCATCGTCGACCAGGAGCGGATGGGCGCCAACCCTCGGTCGACCGTCGGCACGGCCACCGACGCAAACGCCATGTTGCGCATCCTGTTCAGCCGCTTGGCGCAACCGCATCTCGGCCCGCCGACGGCGTACTCGTTCAACGTCCCGACCCGCAAGGCGAGCGGTGTCATGTCCACCGACAAGGGTGGCCGGGTCGAGAAGACCATCGTCAAGCAGGCGGTCTACCTCGGCGGGATGTGCCCGCGGTGCGAGGGGATGGGCCAGGTCAGCGACATCGACCGCACGGCGCTGTACGACGACTCCAAGTCCCTGCGCGAGGGTGCGCTGACGGTGCCCGGCTACTCCATGGACGGCTGGTACGGCCGGCTGTTCGAGGGCATGGGGCTGCCGATGGACACGCCCATCGCCGACTTCACCGCCAAGCAGCTCGACACGATGCTGTTCGCGCCGCCGACGAAGATCAAGGTCGAGGGGGTCAACCTCACCTTCGAGGGCATCATCCCCAAGATCCAGAAGTCGATGCTGTCCAAGGACCCGGAGGCGATGCAGCCGCACGTGCGGCGCTTCGTCGAGCGGGCCGTCACCTTCCAGGCCTGCCCGGAGTGCGCCGGTACACGGCTGACCGCCGAGGCGCGCGCCTCCCAGATCAACGGCAAGAGCATCGCCGACCTGTGCGCCATGCAGATCAGCGACCTCGCCACGTGGGTGCGTGACCTCGACGAGCCGTCGGTGGCGCCGCTGCTCAAGGGGTTGCAGCACCTGCTCGACTCGTTCACCGAGATCGGCTTGGGCTACCTCTCCCTCGACCGGCCTGCAGGGACGCTGTCCGGTGGCGAGGCCCAGCGCACGAAGATGATCCGCCACCTGGGGTCCTCGCTGACCGACGTCACCTACGTGTTCGACGAGCCCACCGTCGGCCTGCACCCGCACGACATCGAGCGGATGAACACGCTGCTCCTGCAGCTGCGGGACAAGGGAAACACCGTGCTCGTCGTCGAGCACAAGCCCGAGACCATCGCCATCGCCGACCACGTCGTCGACCTCGGCCCGGGGGCGGGGTCGGGCGGCGGCGCGATCTGCTTCGAGGGCACGATCGAGGGGCTGCGCGCCAGTGACACCATCACCGGGCGGCACCTGGATGACCGGGCGACGCTGAAGCCGAGCGTGCGCGAGGCCACTGGCGCGGTCGAGGTCCGGGGTGCCTCGACGCACAACCTTCGGGGCGTCGACGTCGACATCCCGCTCGGGGTGCTGTGCGTCGTGACCGGTGTCGCGGGCTCGGGCAAGACCTCGCTGATCCACGGCTCGGTCGCCAAGCGTGACGATGTCGTCGTCGTCGACCAGGGCGCCATCAAGGGGTCGCGACGCAGCAACCCGGCGACCTACACCGGTCTGCTCGAGCCGATCCGCAAGGCGTTCGCCAAGGTCAACGGGGTCAAGCCGGCGCTGTTCAGCTCGAACTCCGAGGGGGCCTGCCCCACGTGCAACGGCGCGGGCGTCATCATCACCGACCTCGGCATCATGGCGACGATGGAGTCGCCGTGCGAGGACTGCGAGGGCAAGCGCTTCCAGGCGTCGGTGCTCGAGTACACCCTGGGGGGCAAGGACATCGCCGAGGTGCTCGCCCTGTCTGTCGATGAGGCCGAGGTGTTCTTCGCCTCGGGTGAAGCCAGGACTCCGGCGGCGCACACGATCCTGGCGCGACTGGCCGATGTCGGTCTGGGTTACATCAGCCTCGGTCAGCCGCTCAGCACGTTGTCCGGCGGTGAACGCCAGCGCCTGAAACTGGCGGTGCAGATGGCCGACAAGGGCGACATCTACGTGCTCGACGAGCCCACGACCGGGTTGCACCTCGCCGATGTCGGCAACCTGCTCGGGTTGCTCGACCGACTGGTCGACTCGGGCAAGTCGGTCATCGTCATCGAGCACCACCAGGCCGTGATGGCGCACGCTGACTGGATCATCGACCTCGGCCCCGGTGCCGGCCACGACGGGGGCACGATCGTCTTCGAGGGCACACCGGCAGACCTCGTCGCAGCCCGTTCGACCCTGACCGGGCAGCACCTGGCGCAGTACGTGGGCCCCTGATCTGACCCACAGCGCGCTCCCGAACCACCCGCTCGGCTGGCGGCTCAGCCCACCTCGCGGATGCCGTTCGCCCGCGGCCGTGCCGACTCACCCACCTCGAGATCGAGCAGCAGTTCGGGGCGCGAGTCCTGAGCGGTGATGTCGTCGATGAGCTCCTGCGCGGTCAGTGGCCGGGGGGCGATCTCCACGGGCGCGAGGACCGGCAGCTCGTCGTCGACGAGGTCGAGGTCGTTCATCCGGCGCGCGGTGACCATGACGCGGGACTCCAGGGCCCCGACCATCGCGTTGTAGGCCTCGACGCTGGACTGGAGGCTGCGCCCCACCTTGGCGGTGTGGGTGCCGAGCGTCGCGAGCCGCCGGTGCAGGTCGCGCCCGAGGTCGAGCAGCTCGCGGGCGCTGGAGGACAGGGCGTCCTGCTGCCAGGTGAACGCCACGGTGCGCAGCAGGGCCATCAGCGAGCCCGGGCCGACGAGCACCACCCGCTGCGAGAGTGCCTGGTCGTGCAGCGACGGCTGGGCCGCAAGGGCGGCGCCGAGCATGGCATCACTCGGAACGAAGCAGACCACCATCTCGGGACCCTCGCGAAACGCTGACCAGTACTCCTTGGTGGCCAGCGCCGACACGTGTCTGCCCAGCGAGGCCGCGTGCTCGCGCAGCAGGTCGCCGCGCTCGTCATCGGTGAGATCTTCACCCTGGGCGTCCAGGAAGGCGGCCATCGGGGCCTTGGCGTCGACCACGAGGACCTTCTCGCCGGGCAGGCGCACGACGACGTCCGGGCGCACGCCGCGGTCGTGGGCACTGACCGCGGTGACCTGCTCGTCGAAGTCGCAGCGCGCCAGCATCCCCGAGGCCTCGAGCACCCTGCGCAGCTGCACCTCACCCCACGCCCCTCGAACGGTCGATGACCGCAGCGAGCCCGCCAGCGAGGCCGTCTGGCGACCCAGGTGCTGGGTCTCGCCCTCGACGCGGGCGAGCAGGCCCCGAATGGCGCCGAACTGCTGCATCCGGTCGCGCTCGAGCGTGCCGACCTGGTGCTCGACACGGACCAAGGCGTCCTTGAGAGGAGCCAGCAGGGCGGCGGTCTCGAGGTCCTCAGCGAGCGAGGTCTCCAGGTCGAGCACCCGCTCTCGCAGCAGATCGCGCTCGGCGACCACGGCGGCCGAGCGCGCGGCATCCACCAGGCGAGTCACGACGATCGTCACGGCGACGCCGACGACCAACCCGAGCAGGCCCCACACCCATGTGTTCATGGGGCCGACTCTGGCACGAGGCACTGACACAGCCACCGACACGGGCGGTTAGGGTCGGGTGATGGCACGCAGTGAGACCGAGGCCGAGCGCCTGAAGCGCATCGCGATCCTCAACGCCCGCCTCCCGCGGACCCGGGCCATCGCCCAGGGGGTGCTGCGTGACCCGAAGGGCCGGGTGCTGCTCTGCGAGCTCAGCTACAAGCGGGAGTGGGACCTGCCCGGTGGGGTCGTCGACCCGGGGGAGTCGCCGGCGACCTGCGTCGAGCGCGAGATCTTCGAGGAGCTGGGGCTCACCGTGAAGGTCGGACGACTGCTCGCCGTCAACTGGCTCCCGCCGTGGCGCGGGTGGGACGACGCGCTCCTGTACCTGTTCGACCTGGGGGTCCACCACGCCGGTGAGCTCGACCCGGCACTGTTCCTGCGGCGCGAGATCGCGGGCGCCCACTGGCGGAGCATCGCGGATGCCGCCGCGCACGTCGCGCCGTACACCGCACGCATGCTGGAGGTGGCCGCTGACGCCGAACACCCGCTCTACCTCGAGAACAGCGAACCCGGGAGGACCAGATGAAGATCCCCGACGACGAGAGCCGCCTGGCGCTCGCGTTCCTCGGCGCGGTCGTTCTGGTGAGTGCCGGCATCCTCGGCTGGATCGTGGTCTCCGCCTTCGCCGGGTGAGCGACGCCGTGGACCGGGGCGGCGCCCAACCCGGCTAAACTCCTGTCCTCGTGGCACTCACCATCGGAATCGTCGGTCTCCCCAACGTCGGCAAGTCGACGATGTTCAACGCGCTGACGAAGAACAACGTCCTCGCCGCGAACTACCCGTTCGCGACCATCGACCCGAACATCGGGGTCGTCCCGCTGCCCGATGATCGGCTGAACCGGCTCGCCGAGATCTTCGGGTCGGAGAAGATCCTGCCCGCGACGGTGTCGTTCGTCGACATCGCCGGCATCGTGCGTGGTGCCTCCGAGGGGGAGGGGCTCGGCAACAAGTTCCTCGCCAACATCCGTGAGGCCGACGCCATCTGCCAGGTCGTGCGCGCCTTCGAGGACGGCGACGTCGTCCACGTCGACGGCAAGGTCTCGCCGAGCTCGGACATCGAGACCATCCACACCGAGCTGATCCTCGCCGACCTCCAGACCTTGGAGAAGGCCGTGGCCCGCCTTGAGAAGGAGAGCCGGATCAAGAAGGAGTCGCGCCCGGCGTTCGAGAACGCCGTCGCCGCGCAGAAGGTGCTCGAGGCGGGGGAGACGCTGTTCGCCGCCGGTGAGAAGGCTGGCGTCGACCTCGACCTCGCTGCCGGGCTCGGGCTGCTGACCACCAAGCCGTTCATCTACGTCTTCAACCTCGACGAGGACCAGCTCGCCGACGCGGACCTGCACGCCAGCCTGGCCGAGCTCGTCGCGCCGGCCGACGCCGTGTTCCTCAACGCCAAGCTCGAGATGGACCTCATGGAGATGTCCGCGGAGGACGCCCTCGAGATGCTCCAGTCCTTCGGGGCGGAGGAGTCCGGTCTCGACCAGCTCGCTCGTGTCGGGTTCCACACCCTCGGGTTGCAGACCTACCTGACGGCCGGCCCCAAGGAGTCGCGGGCCTGGACGATCCACCAGGGTTGGACCGCCCCCCAGGCTGCCGGGGTCATCCACACCGACTTCCAGCGCGGCTTCATCAAGGCCGAGATCGTCTCGTTCGCCGATCTGGATGCCGCCGGCTCGATGGCCGCTGCTCGCGCGGCTGGGCGGGTGCGCATGGAGGGCAAGGAGTACGTCATGGCTGACGGAGACGTCGTGGAGTTCCGCTTCAACGTCTGAATCGGCGCGTTTCCGCAGGTCAGAGGGGGTGTGCCCTGTCCCAGTCCGCACACAGTCCGCAAGAAGTTTTGCGCGATACGCTCGATCTGCCCGTCTGAGGGCCTATGTCCGGACCCCGCGGCGGCCATGTGACCCACCCGTGACGTGATCCTCTGGCCGGCGGTATGCAGCAGGCCGGAAGGGCCGCAGAACCTTCCGGTCATGCCGAATGTCGGACGTTCCCAGGGTGCGCCGTCGGACATGCAAAGGCACCAA
>NZ_DAORSO010000011.1:0-8132 GCF_035443565.1 Ornithinibacter sp.
CTGTCTGGCCCAGACCTTCCGGGCGCTGCGTCGCGGCAGCGGCCGCACCTTCGATGACATCGAGGCGGTGAGGGATGCCGCGCTGGCCGACTCGCGCTGCAGCGGCGCGGTCGGGGTCATCGGGTTCTGTCTCGGCGGCGGCTTCGCTTTGGTGCTGGCCGGGCGACCGGGCTGGGATGCCGCCGTCGTCAACTACGGGGCGCTGCCGGCGGACCTGTCGACCCTCGACGGGGCCTGCCCCGTGGTGGCGAGCTACGGCGGGCGCGACCTGTACCTGCGCGGAGCGGCGTCGACCCTCGAGTCGGCGCTGGCCGCACGAGCGGTGCCACACGACGTTCGCGAGTACCCGTCGGCGGGACATGCCTTCCTCAACAAGCAGGCCGACGTGCCGTGGTTCGCGACCCCCATCTCACGGTGGGTCATGCGGGTCGGGCCCGACGCGGCATCCGCCGACGATGCGTGGCGGCGCATCGGCGACTTCCTGAACCGCCACCTCGGGTGAGGGTCAGGCGAACTGCCAGGAGCGCTTGCTCAGGCCGTACCAGAAGCCGTCGATGACGCTCGCGGCATCCACCCCACCCGACGCAGACGCCGCACCCAGGGCGACGTACAGCGGGGCCCAGTGCTCGGTGCGCGGGTGCGCCTCCCGAGCGGCGGGTGCCTTGGCGAGGAAGTCGAGCACGGCATCCACATCGCCCCGCCCGACGGCCTCGGCAGCCCAGTGGTCGAACTCGGCCGACGGCGTCGGCGGTGCGGCGTCCGAGGGCGCCGAGGGGTTGAACCACGCGAGGTTGTGCGTGGTGAAGCCCGACCCGACGATGAGCACCCCTTCGTCGCGCAGCGGGGCCAGTCGCTCCCCGAGGGCGAAGAGCCGCTGCGGGTCCAGGGTCGGCATCGAGAGCTGGAGCACGGGGATGTCGGCCTGCGGGAACATCTCCTTCAGCGGCACGTAGGCGCCGTGGTCGAGGCCACGCGAGGGGTCCTGGTGCAGGCTCTCGCCGGCGCCGGACAGCAGCCCGGCCACCGACTGTGCCAGCTCGGGTGCGCCCGGGGCGTCGTAGGTGACCTCGTAGTAGCGCTGGGGGAAGCCCCAGAAGTCGTAGAGCAGCGGCACGTCACCCGAGGTCGCCGAGACGGCGATGGGGGCCAGCTCCCAGTGCGCCGACACGATGAGCACCGAGCTCGGCCGCGGCAGGTCGCTCGACCACGCGGCGAGCTCGCCGGTCCACGTCGTGTCGTCGGCCAGCGGCGGCGCGCCGTGGCTGAGGTAGAGCACCGGCTGGCGCTCGGACGTCTGCGTGGTTGCTGCTGACATGGTGGGGCTCCTCGGGGCAGATAGTTCAACCTACAACTACATTGCCCCGGTGCGGTATTCCGCGTCCGACTGGTGACATGCGGAGCGCGCGACATGTCGCGCGCCCCGCATGTCACGAGTGAGACGGATGCCGCCCGCTCACCGGCGCGCGCCCCTCGACCCTCAGCCGGGCGGATGCCGTCCGCGTCAGTTCTCGTCGTCGCCCAGGTCGGCGTCGTGAACCAGGATCGCCACCTGGGTGCGGTTCTCGAGCCCGAGCTTGGTCAGGATGCGTCCGACGTGGGCCTTGACCGTCGCCACGCTGAGGTACAGCGCGCTCCCGATCTCCTGGTTGCTCAGCCCTCGGCCGAGCGCGGCGGCCACCTCGAGTTCACGCTCGGTCAGCGCCTCGAGAGCAGCACGGGCAGCGACCCGGCGGCGGTCAGCGGAACTCGGCCCAGCGGCATCCCGCGTGGCCACCTCGGCGATCAGGGCTGACGTCGCGTGCGGCGACAGGATCGGCAGCCCGGCAGCCACCGCGTGCACGGCCTCGACGAGCCGGGCCGGCGGGGTGTCCTTGAGCAGGAACCCGTGGGCCCCCACCCGCAGCGCCGCCAGCACCATCTCGTCGGCATCGAAGGTCGTCAGCACGAGCACCTTCGGTGGCTCACGCAGTGCCAGCAGGTCGCCGGTGGCGGCCAGGCCGTCGCGGCGTGGCATCCGGATGTCCATGAGCACGACGTCGGGGGCGACCTCGCGAACGAGCGCCACGGCATCCGCCCCGTCACCAGCCTCGCCGACGACCGACAGCGTCGGATCGCCCCCGAGGATCATCGCCAGCCCGGCCCGCACCAGCGGGTCGTCGTCGATGATGGCGACCCGCACCGGGGCCGCGGATGCCCCGTTCATGCCGCCCACGGTAGCGACGCGCGCACGACGAAGCGGCCACCGGTCTCGCCATGGTCCAGCGACCCGCCGAGCAGCGCAACGCGCTCATCGAGCCCGAGCAGCCCCAGCCCGCGCAGCCGCTCGGGGCTCGCGGCGCCGACCGGCAGCGGGTTGCTCACGACGACGTCGACGCCTTCGCCCGGGCCGCCCTCGATGCTCACCGTCACCGAGCACGCAGGGGCGTGCTTGCGGGCGTTGGTCAGGCACTCCTGGACGATCCGGTAGAGGGTGCGCCCCGTCGTCGCGGGCGGAGCCTGCGTCAGCTGGTTGTCGAGCAGCACCCGCATGCCTGCGACTTCCGCCTCGGCGACCAGCGCCGGCAGGTCCTCCGTCCCCGGCTGGGGTGGTTCGGGCATGCCGTCGGCAGCGTCGTCGCTGCGCAGCACCCCGAGCACCGTGCGCAGGTCGGACATCGCGAGCTGCGCGTTGTCCTCGATCGTGCGGGCGACGGCGACCTGCTGCTCCCGCGGCAGGTCATCGCGGTAGGTCAGCGCGCCGGCGTGCATCGACACCAGTGAGATGCGGTGGGCCAGGACGTCGTGCATCTCGCGGGCGATGCGGGTGCGCTCCTCGGCGCGGGCTGCGGCGACGCGGGCCTGCTGCTCGCGCTCGTTGGTCTCGGCGCGCTCGCGCAGGGTGTGCCGGCCCTCGCGGTCGGCGCCGACCGCGTAGCCGATCGCGACGACGACGGCGATGACGACGGCGCCGCCCAGGACGCCGGACAGGACGCCAACCCACCACGACTCTCGCTCGATGCTGGGGTACAGCGTCTCCATCGACACGGTCGCCGCGATGGTCAGGGCAACCACGGGGGCCAGTTCACGGGGGCGTCGCCGCGTCGCCAAGGACGCCAGGGCCAGGGTCGCCGGGCCGAGCGCCAACAAGGAGACCGCCGAGAAGGCAGCGGTGAGCGCGGCCACCACGAAGGGCCAGCGGCGACGCTGGAGGACGAGGACGAAGGCCGCGAGCCCCAGCACGGGATCTGCCAGCAGGATCCAGAACGCCTCGGCCCCGCTCGGTTCGTAGTCGGCCTCCGCCAACGGACCGACGGTGACGAGGAACGCGACCAGGCTCACGAGCGCGGCGAGTCCCAGGCGCCAGGCGTGCTCCCACCAGCGCAGCGGTGGGGGTGGCGTCATGCCGTCAGTATCCATGCCCCGACGCTACGAGCGCGCCGACCTCGTGCGCGTCGGCTGAAGGTCGCCCCGGCAGCGCCGAGACATAGACCAAGGTCGGGGGTGGATGCCGTCCGCTGGCCGATGTGCGCCCCGCACCCTCGCTTGCAGGCTGGTTCCCATGATCAGAGTCGAGAATCTCACCAAGCGCTACGGCAGCGTCACCGCCGTCGACGGCGCCACCTTCACCGTGCGGCCCGGGACGGTCACCGGCTTCCTCGGCCCCAACGGCGCCGGCAAGTCAACGGTCATGCGGATGCTGACCGGGCTGACCCCACCCACCAGCGGACACGCCACCGTGCTGGGCCGCGCCTACCGCGACCTGCCCAACGCCGGCTCCCACGTCGGCGTCATGCTCGACGCCTCGGCGCAGCACCCCGGCCGCACCGGTCGCGAGGCGCTGACCCTGGCCTCGATCGCCATCGGCGTCCCGCGCACCCGCGTCGACGAGGTGCTGCGCCTCGTCGGGCTCACCGACGACGAGGCCGGGCGCCGCGTGCGCACCTACTCCCTCGGCATGCGCCAGCGACTCGGGTTGGCCGGGGCCTTCCTCGGGGACCCCCGGGTGCTCGTGCTCGACGAGCCGGCCAACGGCCTGGACCCGCAGGGCATCCACTGGATGCGCGGCCTCCTGCGCGACTTCGCCGACCGTGGGGGAGCGGTGCTGCTCTCCTCGCACCTGCTCGCCGAGGTGCAGGCCGTCGCCGACGACATCGTCGTCATCGGGCGCGGCCGGATCGTCGCGCAGGGACCGGTGGCCGAGCTGGTCGACGGCCTCGGCGCCATCGCCCGCTCGCTGGACGATGCCGCACTCGTCGCCGCGCTGGAGGCCGCCGGTCACGCCGCGGCGGCCACGGCATCCGGCGTCGTCGTCGAGGCCGAACCGGTCGACGTCGCCCGCATCGCCCTCGCCGCGGGGATCGTCGTCACCGACCTCCGCCCGCACGGGGCCCAGGGCCTCGAGGACCTCTTCCTCAGACTCACCGCCGACGACGCCCGGGAGGTGGCGGCATGACCACCACGACGACCCCCGCTTCCGCACCCACCACACCGGATGCCGTTCACGCACCTCTCGAGGGGAGCCCCGGCATCCCCTTCCGTCGGCTCCTCGAGGTGGAGCGACGCAAGATCGTCGACACCAGGTCGGGGGCGTGGCTGCTGGGGATCACTGCCCTGCTGACGGCGCTCACCCTGGCGGTCATGCTCATCTGGGGGGAGTCCGACGGCCTCGGGTTCATGGGGCTGCTCAGCGTGGCGACCATGCCGCTCAGCCTGCTCCTGCCGATTCTCGGCATCCTCACGGCCACGACCGAGTGGAGCCAGCGGACGGCGCTCGTGACCTTCACCCTGGAGCCGCGACGCGGGCGGGTCGTCGTGGCCAAGCTGCTGGCCGTCGTGCGCCTCTCCCTGACGGTCCTCGTCCTGACGATCGTCGCGAGTGCGCTGTTCTACCTCGCGTCGACCACCGTGCGCGACGGCCCTGCCGACTGGTCGTACGAGCCCGCGGTCGTCGCCAAGCTCTTGCTCCTGCTGACGATCTACCTCGTCCAAGGGCTTGCGTTCGGTCTGCTCTTCCTCAACACCCCGGCAGCGATCGTCACCTCGTTGCTGCTGCCGGTGGTGTTCACCGTGGCGACGACGATCGTCGTCGCCCTCGAGCGGTTCACCCCCTGGGTCGACCTGCTCGTCGCCAGCGAACCGCTGATGGCGGGCTCGATGGGCGGCACCGAGTGGGCGCACCTGGGCACGGCATCCCTGCTGTGGCTGGGGCTGCCGTTCGCGGTCGGCACGTGGCGGGTGCTCACCAAGGAGATCGCCTGACCCCGCGCAGGAGGGGCCGTTTGTGCTTCTCCCGGGGCGGGGCGCTACGGTCAGGGCGTTCCCACGTCGGAGCAGCGACGAATCCGCTGCACGTGGGTAAACGGAAACGGAACAGGTGAACCCCTTGGCAGGACGCAAGCTCGTCATCGTCGAGTCCCCGGCAAAGGCCCGCACGATCGCGGGGTACCTCGGCCCCGACTGGGACGTCGAGGCCTCGGTCGGCCACATCCGCGACATCCCGACCCCCAGCGAGATGCCCGCCGAGATGAAGAAGGGCCCGTTCGGCCGCTTCGGAGTCAACATCGACGCCGACTTCGAGCCCTTCTACGTCGTCGACGCCGACAAGAAGAAGAAGGTCCGCGAACTGAAGGCGCTGCTCAAGGGCGCCGACGAGCTCTACCTGGCCACTGATGAGGACCGCGAGGGCGAGGCCATCGCGTGGCACCTGCTCGAGACGCTCCAGCCCACCGTTCCGGTCAAGCGCATGGTCTTCCACGAGATCACCAAGGAAGCCATCCAGCGCGCCGCCAACACCACCCGCGACGTCGACACCCACCTCGTCGACGCCCAGGAGACCCGCCGCATCCTCGACCGCCTCTACGGCTACGAGGTCAGCCCCGTGCTCTGGCGCAAGGTCAAGGCCGGCCTGTCCGCCGGCCGTGTGCAGTCGGTCGCGACCCGTCTCGTCGTCGAGCGCGAGCGTGAGCGGATGGCCTTCCGCTCCGCCAGCTACTGGGACGTCGAGGCCGACGTCACCCCCGACACCGAGGCCAACCTGTTCACCGCGCGCCTCACCGGCGTCGACGGCAACCGGGTCGCCACCGGTCGCGACTTCGCCGACGACGGCACCCTGACCAACGCCAAGGCGGTCCAGGTCGACGAGTCCACGGCGCGCGGCATCGCCGACGCGCTCACGGCATCCGACGTCGTCGTCACCGAGGTCTCCGAGAAGCCGTACACGCGCCGCCCGAGCGCCCCGTTCACGACGAGCACCCTCCAGCAGGAGGCCTCGCGCAAGCTGCGCCTGAACAGCCGCAACGCCATGCGCGTTGCCCAGCGGCTGTACGAGAACGGCTACATCACGTACATGCGAACCGACAGCACCTCGCTCTCGGATGCCGCGTTGTCGGCTGCGCGTCAGCAGGCTCGTGAGCTCTACGGCGCCGAGTACGTGCCGGACTCGCCGCGCCGCTACGAGAAGAAGGTCAAGAACGCCCAGGAGGCGCACGAGGCCATCCGCCCGGCGGGTGACAGGTTCCGCACGCCCGCCCAGGTCAAGGGTGAGCTGCGCGGCGAGGAGTTCGCCCTCTACGAACTGATCTGGAAGCGCACGGTCGCGTCCCAGATGGCCGACGCGCGCGGCTCGACCGCGTCGGTCCGGTTGGGGGCGACCCTGCCCGACGGTGCGCCGGCAGCGTCCGTCGAGCTGTCGGCATCCGGCACGGTCATCACCTTCCGCGGCTTCCTCGCCGCGTACGAGGAGGGTCGCGACGAGAAGCAGACGACCAAGCGCAAGGACGAGGCGCAGGAGGAGCGCCGCCTGCCCCGGCTCGGCAAGGGCGCCACGCTGCGCACCGTGCGGGCCGAGGCGCTGGGTCACGAGACCTCGCCCCCGCCGCGCTACACCGAGGCCACCCTCGTCAAGGCGATGGAGGAGCGCGGGATCGGCCGCCCCTCGACCTACGCCTCGACGATCGGAACCATCCAGGACCGCGGGTACGTGTCGAACCGCGGGTCGGCGCTCATCCCGAGCTGGCTCGCGTTCGCAGTGACCCGGCTCATGGAAGAGCACTTCCCGCGCCTGGTCGACTACGGCTTCACCGCCTCCATGGAGGAGGACCTCGACGCCATCGCCCGCGGCGACGCCCGCCGCGCCGAGTGGCTGCGCCGGTTCTACTTCGGCGACGAGGCGAAGTCCTCGCAGGGCCTGCGTGACCTCGTCGAGGACCTCGGCGACATCGACGCCCGAGCCATCTCCACCATCGACATCGGCGACGGCATCGTCGTGCGGGTCGGCCGGTACGGGCCGTACATCGAGGAGATCGTCCCGGCGGGGATCGACCCCAAGACCGGCGAGGTCACGGATGCCGCCGCGCTGGGTGAGGACGGCGCACCCGCCGCGCCGCGCCGCGCCACCATCAACGACGACGTCGCCCCGGACGAGCTCACGCCCGCGATGGCTCGCGAGCTGCTCGCGACCGCGGCCGACGACGGCCGGGTACTGGGCCAGGACCCGGACACCGGGCGCGACATCCTCGCCAAGGCAGGGCGCTACGGCCCCTACGTCACCGAGGTGCTGCCCGACGAGGCTCCGGCCGCGGGGGCGACCAAGACGCGAGGCAAGGCCGTCAAGGCGAAGCCGCGCACGGCATCCCTGTTCAAGGACATGGACCTCGCGACCATCGACCTCGACACCGCCCTGAAGCTGCTGTCGCTGCCGCGCGTCGTCGGTGCCGACCCCGAGTCGGGCGAGGAGATCACCGCGCAGAACGGGCGCTACGGGCCGTACCTGAAGAAGGGCACCGACTCGCGCTCGCTCGAGACCGAGCAGCAGCTGTTCGACATCACCCTCGAGCAGGCGCTCGCGATCTACGCGCAGCCCAAGCAGCGCGGGCGGGCCGCGGCCAAGCCGCCGCTGGCCGAGCTCGGCAACGACCCCGTGTCGGGGCGGCCGGTCGTCGTCAAGGACGGCCGGTTCGGCCCGTACGTCACCGACGGCGAGACGAACGCGACCCTGCGCAAGGACGACGACCCCGAGCAGATCTCGCCCGAGCGCGGGTACGAGCTGCTCGCCGACAAGCGGGCCCGCGGGCCGGTCAAGCGCACCGCGAAGAAGGCACCGGCGAAGAAGGCCACGACCCGCAAGACCGCGGTGAAGAAGACCGCGGTGAAGA
>NZ_DAORSO010000011.1:8232-28690 GCF_035443565.1 Ornithinibacter sp.
GAAGACGGCGACGCGAAAGTCGACCGCGACCAAGGAGTGACCCGCGGTGTCTCGTGTCCTCGTCGTGACGGTCCCCGTACCGGCCCACACCCGCAATGCCCTGCCGATCGTGGCGCGGCTCGTCGAGCGCGGGCACGAGGTGGCGTGGTTCGCCAGCCGCCACTTCCACGACGACGTCGAGGCCGTCGGCGCGACGCCCGTGCCGTACGGGCGCACCCGTGACTTCGATGGGGAACGGCTGCTCGAGGAGTTCCCCCAGCTGGCCGGGCTGCGCGGGCCCCGGGCGATCGGCCGGGCCTACGCGGACGTGTTCGTCGGTGAGGCCCGCAACCGCATCGCCGACCTGTCCGCCCTGCTGGCCGAGCAGCCGGTCGACGTCATCCTCTGTGACGGGCTCTCCTACGGAGTGAGCCTGCTGGCCGAGGTGCACGGGGTGCCCTACGCGACCATCGGGGACGGGCCGATCGCGCACGCCCACGGGCCGACCCCGGCGTTCGGGCCGGGGTTCCAGCCCATGTCCGGTCCGTTGTCCCGGCTGCGCAACCACGCCGTGCGCACGGCCACCCGACGATGGATCCTCGCGCAGGCGCAGGCCACTCACGACGCGCTGCGTGCTGACCTGGGGCTGGCGCCTGATGGCCGCAGCGTGCTCGAGGTGTCGATGTCGCCGCTGCTGCACCTCCAGGGGTGCACCCCCTCGTTCGAGTACCCGACCCCGAACATGCCGGCATCCGTGCGGTGGATCGGTGCGCTGCGACCGGACCCGCCGGCGAACTGGATGCCCCCGCCGTGGTGGGATGAGGTGCTGACCTCGAGGCGCCCGGTGGTCCACGTGACACAGGGCAGCATCCGGCCGGACATGCGCGAGCTGGTCGTGCCGGCCCTGCGCGCCCTGGCCGACGAGGACGTCCTCGTCGTCGTCACCACGGGGCGTGTGGCCGAACCCGACCTCGTCGCCGCTCTGGGGGCGCCGTTGCCCGCGAACGCCCGGGTGTGCGAGTTCGTCCCCTACGACCTGCTCCTGCCACACGTCGACGTGTGCGTCGCCAACGGCGGATTCACGGGGGTCACGACCGCCCTTCACCACGGGGTGCCCCTGGTCCAGGTCGGGTCGACCGAGGAGAAGGCCGAGATCGGTGCCCGGATCCGGTGGAGCGGTGTCGGGGTGCGGATGCGCACGACGAGCCCGTCACCGCGCCGGCTGCGTGCCGCTGTGCGTCGGGTGCTGCACGACCCGGGGTACCGTGCCGCCGCGCAGCGCATCGGGGTGGAGATGCGCAGCCATGACGCGGGGCGCGAGGGTGCCGACCTCGTGGAGCGACTCTGCGCCCCGGGGGCGGCGCGTGGCGCCCTTGCCCCGACGGTTACTCGACAGTAGGTTCTGGGGACAGCCCGGGCCGTCCATGACCGGGGCACGACCCCGGAGTTGTCATGCCGCTGAACCCCGAGACCCTCGCATCGCTGTCGCCCGATGGCATGTTCGCCCTCATCAAGGGCATGTCCGACGCCGACATCCGCTCCGACCTCGCCGGTGAGCACCGTCAGGAGATCCTCGAGAAGGTCTTCGCGCACTTCCCCGCGCAGTTCCTCCCCGACAAGGCCGGCGACCGCAACGCGCGGATCGACTTCCGCATCACCGGGGGCCCGGGCGACAGCAGCGACACCTATGCGGTCGTCGTCGAGAACGGCACCTGCCGCATCGAACCGGGCGCGAGCGACGCACCCGACCTGTCGCTCATGCTCGGCCCCGTGGAGTTCTTCAAGCTCATCACCGGGTCCGGGAACCCGGCAATGATGTTCATGATGGGCAAGATCAAGGCCCGTGGGGACATCGGTCTGGCCACCGCCCTGGCGAACTGGTTCGACAACACCCCGAAGGGCTGACCTGCGGCATCCGGCTTGACCCTCACGCGACGTGAGGCGTCATGGTGGTGACATGACCGCAACGAGCCAGCACACTGCATCCGTGGACCTCACGGTGGGCCAGGTGTCACAGACCTTCGGCGTCACGGTGCGCACCCTGCACCACTACGACGCGCAGGGTCTCGTCGTGCCGAGCGCGCGCACCCACGCCGGGTACCGCCTCTACACGGACGCCGACCTGGCCCGGCTCGCGACCGTCGTCACCTACCGTCGGCTCGGCCTGCCGCTCACCGAGGTGCGCGACCTGCTCGACGGGCAGGGGACGGCATCCGAGCACCTGCGACGCCAGCGCGAGGTGGTCCTGACCCGGCTGGGCGAGCTCACCGACCTCGTCTCGGCCATCGACGCAGCACTGGAGGCAGAAATGAACGACCGACCCGCGACGACCGAGGAGCTCAAGGGCCTGTTCGGCGACGGCTTCTCCGAGGACCACCAGGCCGAGGCCGAGCAGCGCTGGGGTGAGACCACCGCCTGGAAGCAGTCGGCGTCACGCACCAAGCGCTACACCCCGGCCGACTGGGAGCAGGTCAAGGCCGAGATGGATGCCGTCAACGCGGCGTTCGTGGCCGCCCTCACCTCGGGTGCCGCCCCCGACTCGGACGAGGCGATGGCTGTGGCCGAGGCGCACCGCGAGCACATCGCGCAGCGGTTCTACGACCTGGACCACACGTTCCACCGCGGCCTGGCCGACATGTACGTCGCCGACCCGCGGTTCACCAAGACCTACGAGGACCTCGCGCCGCGGCTCGCGCAGTACGTTCACGACGCGATCCACGCCAACGCCGACCGGCACGACGTGGGCTGAGCCTGTCGCCGCACTGGCCTAGGCTCGCCTGCGTGACAGGACACGACGGGTTGTTCATCGCCTTCGAGGGTGGCGACGGCGCGGGCAAGTCGACCCAGGTGCGGCTGCTCGCGCAGGCGCTGCGTGCCCGCGGGCGCACGGTCACGGTCACCCGCCAGCCCGGCGGCACCGAACTCGGTGCGGCGATCCGCGACCTCGTCCTGCACGGTGACCACGTCTCACCGCGGGCCGAGGCCCTGCTCTTCGCCGCGGACAAGGCCCACCACGTCGACCAGCTGGTCCGCCCGGCGCTCGAGCGGGGCGAGGTGGTGCTGACCGACCGCTACACCGATTCCTCCGTCGCCTATCAGGGGGCGGGGCGCGACCTCGGCGCGGCAGAGGTGCACGACCTGCAGATGTGGGCGGTGCGCGGGCTCGTGCCCGACCTCACGGTCATCGTCGACATCACCGCTGCCGAGGGCCGCCGCCGCCGGGGCGGCACCCACGACCGGCTCGAGTCCGAGGCCGACCCCTTCCACGAGGCCATTCGCCACCACTTCCTCACGATGGCGGCCGAGCACCCGGACCGCTACCTCGTCCTCGACGGCACGCAGCCCCCGGAGCGCCTGCACGAGCAGGTGCTCGCCCGACTCGAGGCGATGGGCCTCGTGGCCGCAGACCCGGGTGCTGCGCCGTGAGCGTCTGGCGCGACGTGATCGGTCAGGAGGTGGCCGTCGCGACGCTGGAGCACGCGGTGACAACCCCCGCGGCGATGACCCACGCCTGGCTGTTCACCGGCCCGCCCGGGTCGGGTCGCTCGGTGGCGGCCCGCGCCTTCGCCGCCGCCCTGCTCTGCCCGGACGGTGGCTGCGGCACCTGCCGCGAGTGCCGCACGGCGCTGGAGGCCACCCACGCCGACGTCGACGTCATCGCGACCGAAGGGTTGACGATCAAGGTCGAGCAGGCGCGCGACCTCGTGCAGCTCGCCGCCAGGAGCCCGTCCGTCGGCCGCTACCGGATCATCATCGTCGAGGATGCCGACCGCCTCACCGAGCGCGCGGCCGACGCACTGCTCAAGGCTCTCGAGGAGCCCACTCCCCGGACGGTGTGGATGCTGTGCGCTCCCTCCGTCGAGGACGTCATCATCACGATCCGTTCGCGCTCGCGGCACGTTCGCCTGCGCACCCCGTCGGTCGAGGCCGTCGCCGACCTGCTCACCCGGCGCGACGGGGTCGACCCGCCGATGGCGCTGTACGCCGCGCGGGCCGCCCAGTCGCACGTCGGTCTGGCCCGCAGGCTCGCCCGTGACGAGCACGCGCGCATCCGTCGCCACGACGTCGTGGCTCTTGCAGCGAAGATCTCGAGCGTCGGGGATGCCGTGGGGGCGGCCGGCGACCTCGTCACCATCGCGACGGAGGAGTCGGCCGCGGCCTCCAGCGAGCGGGACGCCGCAGAGCGGGTCCGGCTGATGGAGGTGCTCGGGGCCGACCCGTCGGCACGCACCCAGCCGCCGCACATCCGCTCGCAGCTGTCGTCGCTGGAGAAGGAGCAGAAGACCCGGGCCACGCGCTTCACCCGCGACGTCATCGACCGCTCGCTGGTCGACCTGCTGTCGGTGTACCGCGACGCGCTCGTGCTGCGCACCGGCGCCGGGACACCGCTCATCAACGAGGACAGTCGTCAGGTGGTGCAGCGAGTCAGCGAGGTCTTCGAGGCCGAGGCCCTGCTGCGGGCCATGGACGCGATCGGCACGGCCCGCGAGCGCATCGGCGCCAACGTCAACCCGCTCCTGGCCCTCGAGGCGATGTCCCTGCAGCTGCGGCTGCCCCGCTGAGGCGACCCGCCGGCATCCGACCCCCTGCCAGCAGGACTCGATGGCGGTCACCCGACGTGCCGCCGCGACCGGATCGTGACCTGCTCGATTCCGCCCTGCGCAGCTTGCTCGCTTATCGTGCGAGCCATGAGACGCCGTCGGTTCGCTGCCCTTGCCGGTGTCACGGCCGCCGCCCTGATGGCGTCCGGCTGCACGATCCCCGGGATCGGCGGCTCCGGCGACGAGCGCACCTCGGTGGCGCCGCAGACCCCACCGCCCGGTGCCGAAGGGCTCTCCTCCTTCTACAGCCAGCAGCTCGCGTGGAGCGACTGCGAAGGGGCGCAGTGCGCCACGCTCACGGTTCCGCTCGACTACGCGCAGCCGCAGGGCGACACCATCGAGGTCTCGGTCATCAAGGTCCCGGCAGCGCGTGAGTCGAGGCGGATCGGCTCGCTCGTCGTGAACCCGGGTGGCCCCGGCGGATCCGGGGTGGACTACGCGCGGGCGGCTGACTTCATCGTCGGCAAGGGAGTGCGCGACGCCTACGACGTCGTCGGCTTCGACCCGCGCGGGGTCGGCCGGTCGGCTCCGATCGACTGCCTCACCGACGCCGAGCTCGACACCTTCCTCGGGTCGGACCCCACCCCGGACGACCCGGCAGAGGAGCAGGCGTTCGCCAAGACCGCCGAGGGCCTGGGCCAGAGCTGCGCCAACACTGCGGGGCCGCTGCTGGGGCACGTGTCCACGCAGGACGCCGCACGCGACATGGACATCCTGCGAGCGGCGCTCGGCGAGGAGAAGCTCACCTACCTCGGCAAGTCCTACGGCACCTACCTCGGCACCATCTACGCCGACCTCTTCCCGGCGCAGGTCGGCCGGATGGTGCTCGACGGTGTCGTCGCCCCGGACCTCACGGCTGAGGAGATCAACCTCGGTCAGGCCAAGGGCTTCGAACGAGCCACCCGCGAGTGGGCTGCGTACTGCGTCGAGGAGGGGGACTGCCCGCTCGGGACCTCCGTCGACGAGGTCATGGAGGGGCTGCGCGCCTTCCTGCTCGCGGTGGACAGCAACCCGCTGCCGCGCACCGGCGACAACGCCGTTCCCCAGCTCACCGAGGGCTGGGCCTCGCTGGGCATCGCTGCCGCCATGTACGACCAGGGGCAGTGGCGAACCCTCGTGGACTCGATGTCCGAGGCGCTCAAGGGCGACGGCACCTCGCTCATGCAGCTCGCGAACCAGTACGCGGACCGCAACCCCGGGGGCCAGTACGCCGGCAACATCATGGAGGTCATCTACGCGGTCAACTGCCTCGACAAGCCGGAGACGAACGACGTGGCCGAGCGGGCCCGCCTGGCTCAGGAGTCGGTGGCGGACGCGCCCACGTGGGGGCCGTTCCTCATGTGGAGTTCGCTGCCGTGCGGGTTCTGGCCGATCGAGCCCACCGGTGAGCCGAAGACCGTCGCGGCGCAGGGTGCAGCGCCGATCGTCGTCATCGGCACGACCCGTGACCCCGCCACCCCCTACGAGTGGTCGGTGCGGCTGCGCGACCAGCTCGCCGACGCCTCGCTCATCACCTTCGACGGTGACGGGCACACGGCCTACACGCGCTCGAACGACTGTGTCGACAAGGCGGTCGATGCCTACTACCTCAAGGGCACCGTGCCCGAGGACGGCTTGTCCTGCTGACGAGGTGGGATGCCGTCCGGGCTGGTTGGTCCTCCCTCGCGCCCTGAGCAGGGGCGGGATTCGCGCCGACCGCGGTCGACTCGTATACTCGTGCGGCGTGCCTGAGCCTGCTCGGGCGCACGCCGCCTTAGCTCAGTCGGCCAGAGCGATTCACTCGTAATGAATAGGTCATCGGTTCGATTCCGATAGGCGGCTCAGATGATGCCCTCGACTCCGGTCGGGGGCATTTCTGCTGCTCGGGGTGAACCGGCGAACCGCCCGCGCATGAAGGATCCTTCATGAAGCACTCACGCTGCGCTCACCCGGACGAGGCACGATGGTCCCCATGCGCACGACCCGAGCTGCCACCGCCCGTGGAGCGAGCACTCCCGCCGGGCAGCCTGCTGCGCGAGCCCCTCGACGCGCCGCATCGGTCGCCCTCGTGGCCGTCGTGGCGCTCGCGGTCAGCGCCTGCGGCAACGACCCCGAGCCCGAGGTCATCGGTGCCCCCATCGTGTTGTCCGGCTCGCCAGCGAACGACGACGCAACGGCATCCGGCACCCCGTCGCCCACGCCGACGGCCTCCGCGCAGTCCGGAGGCGCTGCCCCGGTCGTGGCTGTCGTGCGAGACGACGACGCCGAGGTGGACGTCGACGACCAGCGCGGCGACGGCACCACGGTTCTCGTCCGGGAGGTACGCCTGCCCACCACCGACGGGCACGTCGTCGTCATCGACCCCCGGAGTCGAGCGGTGCTCGGCAGCGCCCTGGTGAGGGCCGGCACCACGCGCCCCGTCACGATCGACCTGACCACCCCCGTGCAGGTGAGCGGTGAGCTGGTCGCCCTCCTGTACGCCGATGACGGTGACGGCCGGTTCGACCCGACCACCGACGCCGGGGTCGTCGATGACGACGGCGACGCGGTCGACGACGACTTCGAGTTCACCGTTGGCTGAGTCAGCCGCGCGGTCCTGGCGCCCTCGCGACTCGGCCAGGGCCCGGCTGTTGCTCGTCCAGCTGGCCCTGGTCGCGCTGGCCCTGCTCGTCAGCCTCGTCATCACCCGCCAGTACCTCATGGCGCGCGTCGACGACCGCATCGACGCCACCCTGACGCAGGAGGTCGACGAGTTCCGCGCGCTGGCCCAGACCGGCATCGACCCCGTGACCCGGGCGCCGTTCGATGACCCCCGACGGCTCCTCCAGCTGCACCTCCAGCGCAGCATCCCCCAGACGAACGAGACCCTCATCGGGCTGGTGGACGGGGTGCCGGTCAGCCGCGTCGCGCAGGAGCCGCCGGCCCGTCTGGACCTCGATCCGGATGCCGTGGCCGCCTTCGCCGCCGCCCAGGACACCCGCACCGGTCAGGTCCGGACCGAGCGCGGCGTGGTCACCTACCGCGTCGTCCCGGTGCTCGTCGAGGGCTCGACGACGCGTGGGGCGCTGGTGGTGGGCGTGTTCCGCGACCTGGAGCGGCGCGAGGTCGACGTCGTCACGTACGTGCTCCTCGGTGCGGGTGCCGTCGGACTCCTCATCGCCAGCGCACTGGCCTGGGTGGCCGCGGGCCGGGTGCTGCGACCGGTGGATGACGTGCGCCGCGCGGCCGAGGAGATCGGTGCCTCCGACCTGTCGCGGCGCCTGGAGGTTCGCGGGACCGACGAGGTCGCCCAGCTCGCGGGCACGTTCAACGGCATGCTCGACCGGCTCGAGCACGCCTTCGCCGACCAGCGGCAGTTCCTCGACGACGCCAGCCACGAGCTGCGCACGCCCATCACCATCGTGCGGGGCAACCTCGAGACCCTGAGCGAGGTGCCAGCCGAGCGCGCGGCATCCATGGCCGTGGTCCTCGACGAGCTCGACCGCATGGGGCGCCTCGTCGAGGACCTGCTCACCCTCGCCCGTTCGGACGGCCCGGACTTCGTCGTCCTCGGGTCGGTCGAGCTGAGCGAGCTCACCCTCGGCGTGCTCACCCGCGCGCGATCGCTCGCCGACCGCGACTGGCAGCTCGACGAGGTCGGTGCCGGGTTCTTCAGTGCCGACGAGCAGCGCGTGCTCCAGGCCATGCTCCAGCTCGCCGAGAACGCCGTGGCCCACACCGAGCCCGGCGACCTCATCCGGATCGGCAGCGCGATCAGCGGCGACTCGGTCGACCTGTGGGTGCACGACAGCGGCCCGGGCATCGCCCCCGAGCAGCGGGCCCGGGTGCTCGAGCGCTTCGTGCGGGCCGGCACGTCACGCGCCGACGGAGCGGGCCTGGGTCTCGCGATCGTCGCGGGTATCGCCCGGGCCCACCACGGTGAGGTCGTCATCGACGACACGGATGCCGGGGCGCGGGTTCGCCTGCACCTCCCGGTGAGAGGGTGATCCGGTGGCACGCATCCTGATCGTCGAGGACGAGACGCGCATCTCCGACTTCCTCGACCGCGGCCTGCGCGCGGCCGGGCACACGACCTCGGTCGCTGCGGACGGCACCACGGGCCTGCACCTGGCCCTGGCCGGCGACATCGACCTGGTCGTGCTGGACCTCGGCCTTCCGGACCGCGACGGGCTCGAGGTCCTGGCCGACCTGCGGGGGAGCGGCAGTGACGTCCCCGTCATCGTGCTGACGGCCCGGGGAGGGGTGCGCGACACCGTCGCGGGCCTCACCACCGGCGCCACGGACTACGTCGTGAAGCCGTTCCACTTCGCCGAGCTCGAGGCCAGGGTGGCGCTGCGCCTGGCCGAGTCGCGGCGGGTGGGCGCTGGCTCCCCGCGGGCCGACGACACGCGGCTGACGGCCGGTGACGTCGAGCTCGACCTGCTCGAGCGGCGGCTGACGGTGGCGGGCGCGGATCACGACCTGACCGAGCGCGAGTTCCAGCTGCTCGAGACCCTGATGCGCCACGCCGGCCAGGTGCTCTCGCGCGAGCAGCTGCTGGACCTCGTGTGGGGCTTCGACTTCGCCCCGGGGTCGAACGTCGTCGACGTCTACGTCGCCCAGCTGCGCTCCAAGGTCGGCCGCGACCGGATCGAGACGGTGCGGGGCGCGGGCTACCGCTTGCGACGCTGACCGCACCCACGGCATCCGCCCTGCTGAGCGGGGTTTGTCGAAGCCTGAACGGGCCGCAGGGCGCTGCGGATTAGCGTTGGGCCATGTCAGCGCACGTGGTCGAGGCCGTCGGGGTGTACGCCGCCGACGGCGGGGTCGTCGGTGAGCTCACCTACGTCGTCGGGCACCTGCTCGGCCGCACCGAGTGCTCGCTGTGCGACGTCACGCACGGCCCCGTGCGGCGCAAGCGGGCCTGGGACGAGATGGCCGCGGTCCTGCCCGTGCACGTTCGCCTGGTCCACCGCAACGAGACGACGCCCGACGAGGCCGCTGCGTGCGCGGTCAGCGGCCTACCCGTGGTGCTCGGGGTGCGGGCCGACGGCAGCCACACGACCCTGCTCGGACCCCGTGAGCTCAAGGCCCTCGACGGCTCGGTCGACGCGTTCGGGACCGCCATGCGGGCCGCGCTGGCCCGGGTGGAGACGTCATGAGCCACCCGAGGCCGTACCCGGTCGGGCCGGGGCAGGAGTCCGTGTGGGACTACCCGCGCCCACCCCGGGTCGAGGCCAGCGCCGAGCACGTGCAGGTCTGGTTCGGCGGAGTACTCATCGCCGACACCACGGCGTCGCTGCGCGTGCTCGAGACCAGCCACCCGCCGACCTACTACCTGCCCGAGGGAGCGTTCGTGGCGGGGGCGTTGCGTCCCACGGCCGGCTCGACCTGGTGTGAGTTCAAGGGCGTCGCCGCGTACTTCGACGTCGTCGGTGGGGATGCCGTCGGTGGGGGTGCCGTGGCACTGCGCGCCGCGTGGGCGTACCCCCGCCCCAGCCCCGGCTTCGAGGCGCTCGTCGGTCACGTGGCACTCATGCCGGGCGCCATGGATCGCTGCCTCGTCGACGGCGAGGTCGTGACCGCCCAGGCTGGTGGGTTCTACGGAGGCTGGATCACCTCACGGGTGGTCGGCCCCTTCAAGGGAGAACCCGGCACCCGAGGGTGGTAGCCGGGGCCCTGCCGGGCCGTTCACGGCCGGCCCCGCCCACCCTGGTCGGTGCTCAGGCGTTGTCGCTGAGCGGGTTCTCCTTGGTGGCGAGCTCGTTGCGGGCGCGCTCGGACGCTGCCGAGATCTCCTCGGGGGTGCGCTGCGAGGAGCCGCCGTCCCAGACGAGGTCGTCGTGCTCGGGCATACGCCAGCGGGCCGTGGAGATGCCGGCATCCTTGGCGCGGGTGATGGCCTCACGGATGCAGTTCTCGGCCTCCTCGCGGCCCGCCCAGTGGGCGCCCTCGACCGACTTGCCGGGCTCGAGGTCCTTGTAGGTCTCGAAGAAGTGCTGGATCTCGAGGCGGTCGAACTCGCTGACGTCCTCGATCTCGCGGATGTGGTACTTGCGCGGGTCGCCCGCCGGGATGCACAGGATCTTGTCGTCACCACCGGCCTCGTCACGCATGTGGAACATGCCGATGGGGCGGGCGCGCACGAGGCAGCCGGGGAAGGTCGGCTCGTCGAGCAGCACCAGCGCATCGAGCGGGTCGCCGTCCTCACCGAGGGAGTCCTCGATGTAGCCGTAGTCCGAGGGGTAGGCCATCGCGGTGAACAGCATCCGGTCCAGGCGGATGCGCCCGGACTCGTGGTCGACCTCGTACTTGTTGCGCTGCCCCTTGGGGATCTCGATGGTGACGTCGAACTCCACGACGGGCTCTCCTTGAGTGAGGGTGCTGGGGGTGACAGGTGGTTGACCTAGGCTCCTTGCACAGTGTGGCCCATAGGCGGGGTCGAGGGCGAAGGGAGTGGCCGTGAGACGAGTCATGCTCGCCTCCCTCGCCGTCCTCGTCGCGACCACGGGCTACGTCGCGGCCGACGTCATGGACGTCGCGCCCGGCATCCTCACCCTCGATCGTCCGGTGGCGATCCCCGCCCCGACGGTGTCCGGCACCCCGGTGCCGGTGCTCCTGCCCTCCCCGGCGCCAGCCGCCTCCGACGACTCGCTGCTCACCGCAGCGAGCACTGCTGCTCCCGTCCCGACGGCCGAGGGTCTGGCCGCCGCCCTCGGTGGCGCCTCGGACGACCCGGCCCTCAAGGGCGGCGTCGGCATCAGCGTGCGCGACGCCATCACCGGGGACGAGCTCTACGCGCTCGACGCCGACCGGCCTCGCGTGCCCGCTTCGACGGCCAAGCTGTTCGCCGCGCTGGCCGTCGCCGACACGCTCGACCTGCGCGAGACGATGGCGACGCGCGTGGTCGCGGCCCCCGGGTCGAGCGACCTCGTGCTCGTCGCCGGCGGCGACACCCTCCTCGCGCCGGGCAAGGGGGCGCCGGATGCCGTGGTCGGGCGGGCCGGTCTGGCCGACCTCGCGTCCCAGGTCGCCGCGGCGCTGAAGCCCACCGGCGCGACGAAGGTCACCCTGCGCCTCGACCTCAGCTGGGCGCCCGGGCCGCGGTACCCACCGGAGTGGAACCCCGATGACGTGCGCGACGGCTTCACCCAGGCCGTCGTCATGACCGGGCTCGCGACCCAGCTGCCCGCCGCGGGACGACCCTCACCGATCCGCCCGGAGACGGAGGTGGCAAAGGCGTTCGTCGCAGCGCTCAAGGCCAAGGGGGTGACGGCCACCCTGGCGCCCGAGAAGACCTGGGGCGACCCGGCATCCGCGGATGCCGTTGACCTGGGCAGCGTGCGGTCCGCCACCTACGGCGAGGTGCTGGACCTCGCGTTGGACCGCAGCGAGAACGCCCTGACCGAGAACCTCGTGCGCCAGGCCGCCGCGACGGCGGGTCGGAGCACGACCAAGGGCGGCGACAACGCCGCGTTCGTCGTCGAGCGGCTGACGGCGCACGGCATCCCGACCGAGGGGCTCGTGCTCAAGGACGCCAGCGGCCTCAGCCCCGGCCAGGCGGCGAGTGCGGCCACCCTGTCGGGCGTGCTGCACCTGGCCGCGACCGACAGCCCGGACCAGGTGCCCGGCTTGCGCGACGTCATCGCGGGGCTCCCGGTCAGCGGCGTGTCCGGCACGATGCGCGGGCGCTTCTCCTCCGACGCCACCGAGGACGTCGTGGGGGTGCCTCGTGCCAAGACGGGCACCCTGAAGGCGGGGTCGGCGCTCGCGGGAACGACGGTCACCGCCGACGGCCGCCCGCTGACGTTCGTCGTGCTCGTCGACGAGTTCCCCGAGGACTTCGGGGGAACGCTGCGTGCTCGGGCCGCGTTGGACCGGATCGTGGCCGCCCTGACCAGGTGCGGCTGCCGCTGACGCGGCACAACGGAGAGGCTGGGCCCACGTGGGATACGTCGACTGGGAGTTCGCGAAGACAACCGGGCGAAAGCTGGTGGCCGCCGGGCCTGCCGTCACCCACGAGGAAGCCGTCGCCGAGGTCGAGGCCATCCGCGCTGCCGCTGCTGCGGCGCGGGAGCCGGTCGCCGAGACCGCCCGGCTGCGCACCCCCGATGACGCGCCGGATGCCCTCGTCGTCGACCGGGCCACGTGGATCGCCGTCAACGCCGACTCGATGAGCGCCATGCTCGACCCGACCTTCGAGGAGATCATCGCCAAGCGTGGCGGCGGCGAGTCGGCCACACCCAATGCGACCGTCGCGGCGGTCGGGGCCAAGGTCACCGGTGCGGAGGCCGGTGCCCTGCTCGCGTTCATGGCGAGCAAGGTGCTGGGGCAGTACGACCTCGCGCCCGGCGGCAAACCGGCCCTCATGCTCGTCGCCCCGAACATCATCGACGTCGCCTCGACCCTCGGGGTCGACCGCGCGGACTTCCGCGCCTGGGTCTGCATGCACGAGGAGACCCACCGGGTGCAGTTCACCGCCAACCCCTGGCTGCGCGAGCACCTCATCGCGCAGGCTCGGGAGCTGGCCGTCGACCTCGCGCCCGACTCCGAGCGCCTCGGTGAGCTGACTGAACTGTTGACCCAGCGCCTGCCCGAGGTCTTCCGCGAGGGCAGCACCGGTCTCACCGGGCTGTTCACGACACCCGAGCAGCGCGAGAAGATGGCGGACCTCACCGCCGTCATGTCGCTGCTCGAGGGGCACGCCGACGTGGTCATGGACGACGTCGGCCCGGCCCACATCCCGACCGTCGCGCACATCCGGGCGAAGTTCAGCGAGAAGCGCAAGGGTGCCGGGGCCCCGGACCGGATGCTGCGGCGCCTGCTCGGCCTCGAGGCCAAGCTGCGTCAGTACCGCGACGGTGCGGTGTTCGTGCGCGGGGTGCAGAAGTCCGTCGGGGTGGACGGGTTCAACGCGATCTGGACCTCACCGGAGACCCTGCCGCTCGCCCGCGAGATCGAGGACCCGCAGGCCTGGGTCCGTCGCGTCCACGGCTGACCCGCTGGGTCGGGAGGATGGGGTCGTGAGTCGACCGTGGGGCAAGCCGGACGCCGCGACTGCGGCGATTCGGGTCGCCGTCCGTCGCACCCTCGCTGAGCTGTCCTCGTCCCCGGCCTCGGGCACCGGGCCCCCCGCTGGGACGGCGGCGGATGCCGTTGCTCCCCCTCTCGTGCTCGTCGCGTGCAGCGGTGGTGCGGACTCCCTGGCGCTGGCTGCGGCGACGGCGTTCGAGGGGCCAGCGGCGGGGATCCGCGCGGGGGCGGTGGTGGTCGACCACGGCCTGCAGCCAGCCTCCGCCGAGGTCGCAGCCCGGGCCGCGGCGACCCTGATCACCTTGGGGCTGGGCCCGGTCGAGATGATCCGCGTCGAGGTCACCACCGACGGTGCGGGTGTCGAGGCGGCCGCCCGGGCAGCCCGCTACCGCGCGCTGGAGGAGGCCGCCGACCGGCACGGCGCCGCCCTCGTGCTGCTCGGGCACACCCTCGACGACCAGGCCGAGCAGGTGCTCCTGGGCCTGGTGCGCGGATCCGGTGCCCGATCCCTGGCGGGGATGCCGCCCGCGCGCGGCCGCTTCCGCCGCCCGCTGCTGGGCACCACTCGCGCCCAGTGCCGGGCCTCGGTCACGGCGCATGGCCTGACCTGGTGGGACGACCCGATGAACGAGGACCCCACCTTCGCGCGGGTGCGGGCGCGTCGGGCGGTCGCTGATCTCGAGCGCGACCTCGGGCCGGGGGTCGCCGCGGCACTGGCGCGAACGGCATCCCACCTTCGTACTGATGCCGACCACCTCGATGCCGCAGCCGACGCCGCCGCGACCACGCTGGGCGGTGGGCCGTGGTCGGTCGAGGTGCTGCGCGGCATCCCGATCGCCGTGCGCTCGAGGGTGTGGCGCCGCCTGCTCGCCGCCGCGGGGGCACCAGCCGGTCAGGTCTCGACCCGCCACGTCGAGGCCTGTGACGCCCTGCTGACGGCGTGGCGCGGACAGGGTCCGGTCCACGCGCCGGGGGCCCTTCTGGTGAGGCGATCCGACGGCCGGGTGTCCATCGCCCCCTCGGCTCTGGTTGAGTAGGTCAACGACGTCACCCGCCCCACCACACCAGGAGCTGCAGTGGACGCTGCCCACATGGGAGCCGATCTCGAGAAGGTCCTCATCACCGAGGAGGAGATCCTCACCAAGCTCGACGAACTGGCCGCGTTGATCGCGCGCGAGTACGAGGGCAAGGACCTGCTGCTCGTCGGGGTGCTCAAGGGGGCGGTCATGGTGATGGCAGACCTCATGCGTGCCCTGCCGATGACGGCCCCGGTGGACTGGATGGCGGTGTCCTCCTACGGTTCTGGCACCAAGAGCAGTGGGGTGGTGCGCATCCTCAAGGACCTCGACACCGACATCACCGGCCGCCACGTGCTGATCGTCGAGGACATCATCGACTCCGGCCTCACGCTGTCGTGGATCAAGGCCAACCTCGAGTCGCGCAACCCGGCCTCGGTCGAGATCTGCACGCTGCTGCGCAAGCCGGAGGCCGCGAAGGTCGACGTCGACGTCAAGTGGGTCGGGTTCGACATCCCCAACGAGTTCGTCGTCGGCTACGGCCTGGACTTCGCCGACGCCTACCGGGGGCTGCGCTGCGTCGGGACCCTCGCCCCGCACGTCTACAGCTGAGAGCCTTGGACAACGGCTAGAGCCTTCGACTCGATCGGAACACGGGGGGAACGGGGCGCGTTGCTAGCGTGTACCCGTCCCTGCCCGGCCTGAGCGCCGGGCGGCCGAAAGACCCACGAGCAGGAGGACCGGAGCGCGAGCTCCGCACCCACATGGACTTCAAGCGCATCTTCAAGGCCCCGTTGTTCTGGGTGCTGGCCGTCGTCGTGGTGATGCTGACGGTGTTCTCCTTCGACGGCGACGGCGGCTACACGACGATCACCACGGCCCAGGCCGAGAAGCTCATCGTCGACAAGAAGGTCGACAAGGCCCAGATGACGACGGAGAACGTCCTCACCCTGGACCTGCGCGACGGCCAGACCTTCAGCGACGAGGCGAACAACGTCAGCGGGGCCACCAAGGTGCGCGCCGAGTTCGTCGACGCCCGCGCCGAGCAGCTCGTGGACTCCCTGCGCACCAACCTGCCGAACGGGTACAACGACAAGGTCGAGAGCACCAGCGCGTTCTGGACGATCTTCATCAGCTTCTTCCCCGTGCTGCTCCTCGTCGGACTGTTCTGGTTCCTCATGAGCCAGGCCCAGGGTGGCGGCTCGCGGGTGATGCAGTTCGGCAAGTCCAAGGCCAAGCTCGCGACCAAGGACACCCCCAAGGTCACCTTCGCCGACGTCGCGGGTGCCGACGAGGCCGTCGAGGAGCTCCACGAGATCAAGGAGTTCCTCGCCGAGCCGGCCAAGTTCCTCGCCGTCGGCGCCAAGATCCCCAAGGGCGTGCTGCTCTACGGCCCTCCCGGCACGGGCAAGACCCTGCTGGCCCGCGCGGTGGCCGGCGAGGCCGGGGTCCCGTTCTACTCCATCTCCGGTTCCGACTTCGTCGAGATGTTCGTCGGTGTGGGTGCCTCCCGCGTGCGTGACCTGTTCGAGCAGGCCAAGGCCAACGCCCCGGCGATCGTGTTCGTCGACGAGATCGATGCCGTGGGCCGTCACCGTGGCGCAGGCCTCGGTGGTGGGCACGACGAGCGTGAGCAGACCCTCAACCAGCTGCTCGTCGAGATGGACGGGTTCGACGTCAAGACCAACGTCATCCTCATCGCCGCGACCAACCGCCCCGACATCCTCGACCCCGCCCTGCTGCGCCCCGGCCGTTTCGACCGGCAGATCGCCGTCGAGGCACCCGACATGATCGGTCGTCACCGCATCCTCGAGGTGCACTCGCAGGGCAAGCCGATGGCCTCCGGCGTCGACCTGCTCGCCGTCGCCCGCCGCACACCCGGCTTCACCGGTGCCGACCTGGCCAACGTGCTCAACGAGGCCGCGCTGCTCACCGCTCGCGGTGACAAGAAGCTCATCGACGACGAGGTGCTCGACGAGGCCATCGACCGCGTCATCGCCGGCCCGCAGAAGCGCACGCGCATCATGTCGGCCAAGGAGCGCAAGATCACGGCCTACCACGAGGGCGGTCACGCCCTGGTGGCTGCGGCGATGAACCACACCTCGCCGGTCACCAAGGTGACGATCCTGCCTCGCGGGCGTGCTCTCGGCTACACGATGGTGATGCCGACCGACGACAAGTACTCCACCACCCGCAACGAGATCCTCGACCAGCTCGCCTACGCCCTCGGTGGCCGCGTCGCGGAGGAGATCATCTTCCACGACCCGACGACCGGGGCCGCGAACGACATCGAGAAGGCGACGGGCATGGCCCGCAAGATGGTCACCGAGTACGGCATGAGCGAGCGGGTCGGTGCGATCAAGCTCGGTCAGAGCCAGGGCGAGGTGTTCCTCGGCCGCGACATGGGCCACCAGCGTGACTACTCCGAGCAGGTTGCCGCCGTCGTCGACGAGGAGGTCCGCCGGCTCGTCGACGACGCGCACGACGAGGCCTGGCACGCCGTCAACGACAACCGCGACATCTTGGACCGCCTCGTGCTCGACCTGCTCGACAAGGAGACGCTCAACGCGGCCGAGCTCGCCGAGATCTTCAAGGACGTGCGCAAGCGTCCGGTGCGCGACCTGTGGCTCTCCAGCGAGCACCGCACGCTCTCGGACCGCCCGCCGGTGCTCACCCCGGCCGAGCAGGCTGCCCTCAACGGTCGCAGCAACGGCTCCGGTGCTCCCGCGGGTGCCTCGGTGAACCCCGGCGACCCGGGAACGGAGGCCGACATCGACGCGGCAGCCCGCGCCGGCGCCCCGACGCAGGCAGAGGACACCCCGCCGACCCAGATCATCCAGGTGCCGGACGGTGGCCGTGTCGACTCCTGAGGTCGGCGCTGACGCGAGCGGCGTCGGCCCGCGCGGGGTCGACCTCGCCCGGGCCGAGGCCGCGGTGCGCGAGCTGCTGTTCGCCATCGGGGAGGACCCCGACCGCGAGGGCCTGCGCGAGACCCCGGGCCGGGTGGCTCGCGCCGCCCGCGAGCTCTATGCGGGCCTCAACCAGGACCCGGCCGACGTGCTGTCGACGACCTTCTCGATCGACCACGAAGAGCTCATCATCGTGCGCGACATCCCGATGTACTCCACGTGTGAGCACCACCTGCTGCCCTTCCACGGGGTCGCGCACATCGGCTACATCCCGGCCGAGGACGGCAAGGTCACCGGGCTGAGCAAGCTCGGCCGCCTCGTCGAGGTGTTCGCCCGCCGCCCGCAGGTGCAGGAGCAGATCACCACCCAGGTGGCCGACGCCCTCGTGACCCACCTCGGGGCCCAGGGGGTCATCGTGGTCATCGAGGCCGAGCACCTGTGCATGTCGATGCGTGGCGTGCAGAAGCCGGGATCGCGCACCATCACCTCGGCAGTGCGCGGCCAGCTGCGCGATCCGGCCACCCGCTCCGAGGCGATGTCGTTGCTGCTCGGCGGCAAGCGCTGACGTGGTGACCCGCTCGTGACGCTGTCGGCGTCGACGTTGCCCGAGGCTCGCGGCGGCCGCCCCCTCGTCATGGGCGTGGTCAACGTGACCCCCGATTCGTTCAGTGACGGTGGGGCCTGGTTCACCCCGCAGGATGCCGTGGCGCACGGCCGCGACCTCGTGGTCGCCGGTGCCGACCTGCTCGACGTGGGGGGTGAGTCGACCCGCCCCGGTGCGCAGCGGCCGAGCGCTGCCGAGGAGCTGCGTCGGGTGCTGCCGGTCATCGAGGCGCTGCGGGAGGTCGCGCCGGTGTCGGTCGACACGATGCGTGCCGAGGTCGCCGCGGCGGCGCTGGACGCGGGCGCGGTTGTCGTCAACGACGTCAGTGGTGGCCTGGCCGACCCCGAGATGGGCGCGCTGGTCGCCGAGCGCGGCGTGCCGTTCATCGCGATGCACTGGCGGGCCCACAGCACGGTCATGCAGTCGTTCGCCGTCTACGACGACGTCGTGGCCGACGTCTCGCGTGAGCTGATGGCGCGCGTCGAGGCCCTGACCGGTGCCGGAGTCGCCGCCGAGAACATCGTCCTCGACCCGGGCTTCGGCTTCGCCAAGAAGGCCGAGCACAACTGGGAGCTGCTGCGCCGGCTCGACGAGGTCATGGCGCTCGGGCACCGACTGCTCGTCGGCACGTCACGCAAGACCTTCCTCGGGCACGTCGGGCGCACCCCGGATGCCGTCCGCCCCCCTCTCGATCGCGACGTCGCCACGGCCGTGACCACGGCGCACGTGGCCCGGCTCGGCGTGTGGGCGGTGCGGGTGCACGACGTCGTCAGCACCATCGACACCCTCGACGTCGTCGACGCACTGCGAGGCGCTCATGAGTGACCGCATCGTGCTCAGCGGCGTGCGGGGCCGCGGGTTCCACGGGGTCTTCGAGCACGAGCGCCGCGAGGGGCAGGAGTTCGTCGTCGACGTCGCGCTGACCGTCGACCTCGCCGCGGCCGGGGCCAGTGACGACCTCGTCGACACCGTCAACTACGGCGAGATCGGCGCTGCGGCGCTGGCTCGCATCGAGGGTGAGCCCTTCGACCTCATCGAGCGCCTGGCCGAGGTCATCGCCGGAGATGCGCTGTCGCACAGCGCCGTCGACGAGGTGACCGTGACGGTGCACAAGCCGCAGGCGCCGGTCGGTGTGCCGTTCGGCGACGTGACGGTCTCGGTGACGCGCCAACGGCATCCGGTGCCTGTCGTCATCGCGCTGGGAGCCAACCTCGTGCGTGGCGAGGACTCACCCGCCGACACCCTGACCGCAGCCGTTGCCGACCTCGAGATCGACGTGCGGCTGACCGGCATCCGGGTGTCGCCGACGTACGACACCACGCCGGTGGGTGGTCCGCCCGGCCAGCCCGACTACGCCAACGCCGTGCTCGTCGCGCGCACGACGCTCTCGCCGGCGTCGTTGCTGCGCGCGCTGCACGCTGTCGAGGCGGGTTTCGACCGCACGCGCGAGGTGCGGTGGGGGGCGCGCACCCTGGACCTCGACCTCGTGCAGTACGGCGACCCGGCATCCGGCACCGACGTCGTGAGCGAGCGCCCGCACCTGACCCTGCCGCACCCCCGGGCCCACGAGCGGGCGTTCGTGCTCGTGCCGTGGCTGGCGGTCGACCCGGCGGCAGCGCTGCGCCGAGGCGGCGACGTGGTGGCGGTGGCCGACCTCGTCGGCGCCGTCGACACCCACGGCGTGCGGCTGGCCGAGGACGAGTCGTGAGGGCGCACAAGGAGATCCGGCTGCAGACCCTGGCGCTGGTCGCCGCGGTGACGGGCGTGATCGGTGTCCTGATGTTCTCGCTGCTGACGCGTGGCGGGTCCTTGGTGCCCCGCCCGTCGCTGCTGGCCGGGGTGCTGCTCGTCGCGATGGGCGGGATCGTGCTGTGGCTGGCTCGACCGGTGCGGCGCTACCTCGAGGGCGAGGCCAAGGGCACGCTCGACCCGCTGCGCGCGGCGCGCGTCGTCGTGCTCGCGCAGGCGGCCGCGCTGACCGGGGCGGCCGCGGCCGGCTGGTACCTCAGCCAGATCGTCGTCGTCGCGACAGACCTGTCGCTGGTGGCCAACCGGGGTCGGCTGCTGCCGCTCTCGGCGCTGGTGGTGGCTGCTCTGGCCCTGGCGGGCGCCGGTGTGGTCGCCCAACGCTGGTGCCGCATCGACCCGCCGGATGCCGGTGAGGGAGACTCCACGCCCGCGGCCCCCTCCGCGCTCTAGAGATGCACCTGCCACCTTTCCGGCACGAACCCCTGTCGCTTGGGGGTGGGAGCCGAGAGGATGGGCCATGAGCAAGAACGAGAAGAAGCAGCCTCCTGCCGAGCAGGACCCTGACGAGGACCTGACCGTCAACCCGCCCCAGGCCTCACCCGTCCCGCC
>NZ_DAORSO010000011.1:28790-32847 GCF_035443565.1 Ornithinibacter sp.
GCGACCAGGCACCCGGGCAGCACCTGCGAGAGCACCTGCACGTTGTTGAACGATGCCGAGCGCAGCTTCAGCCGCCACGGCGTCTTCTCCCCGCGCGACACCAGGTAGTACCCGTTGAACCCCAACGGGTTCTCGGTGGCGGTGTAGCGCTCGCCCTCGGGCACCTTGAGCACCTTGGGCAGGCGCTGGTTGACCGGCCCGGCCGGCAGCGAGCGCAAGGTGTCGATGCAGGCCTCCGCGAGATCGAGGCTCACGTGCACCTGCTCGAGCAGCACCTCCAGGCGGGCCAGGCAGTCGCCGGCCGTGCGCGTCACGACCCGCCCCGGCCCGCCGGGTGCGAACAGCTCGCCGTAGGCCAGGTAGGGGGCGTCGCGCCGCAGGTCGACGTCGAGCCCACTGGCGCGGGCGATCGGCCCCGAGACGCCGTAGGCGGTGCACGTCCCCACGTCGAGCACCCCCACGCCCCGCGTCCTGGCCTCGAGGATCTCGTTTCCGACGATGAGCGACTCGAGATCCGGCAGCCGACGACGCACGGCGGCCACGGCATCCGACACCCGCCCGAGCCACCCGGCAGGCACGTCCTCCTTGAGCCCCCCGACCCGGTTGAACATGTAGTGCATGCGCCCGCCGGAGGCCTCCTCCATGACGGCCTGGAGCTCCTCGCGCTCGCGGAAGGCGTAGAAGACCGGGGTGATCGCGCCGAGCTCGAGCGGGTAGGAGCCGAGGAACATCAGGTGCGAGAGCACCCGGTTGAGCTCGGCGAGCAGGGTGCGCAGCCACACGGCCCGCTCGGGCACCTCCATGCCGAGCATCGCCTCGACGCCGAGCACCACGCCCAATTCGTTCGAGAACGCCGAGAGCCAGTCGTGCCGGTTCGCGAGCACGGTGATCTGGCGGTAGTCGCGCACCTCGAACAGCTTCTCGGCGCCGCGGTGCATGTAGCCGATGATCGGCTCGGCCGAGACGATGCGCTCGCCGTCGAGCACCACGCGCAGCCGCAGCACGCCGTGGGTCGCCGGGTGCTGGGGCCCGATGTTGAGCACCATGTCCGCTGTTGCGAGGGCGCCCGCACCCATCCCGACCTCGAGGGCGCGGGTCGGGCCGGGGATGCCGGTCGCGGGCGTGGTCTCGGAGGTCACCTTCGTCAGTCTGCCGTACTGGGGCGTGCGCCCGCCGGTGGGCAACGGCGCAGCACCCAGCGGAACGCACCGAGCCCGTTCGGGTCCATCAGCGCCGCAGCCGCGCTCGACCTCGACAGGGCGGCGACGTAGCCCGCCGGGTCGGTGCGGGCCAGGGCGTGCTCGGGCAACGCGGCGGTGACCCCGAGCGTGCGCAGGCCCTCGCGCTGGGTGGTCAGCTCGTCGTGGTCGAGGGAGTCGACCGCGACGTGTGCCGTGACGTCACACGACCCGTCGGGCACCGGGGCCACCTGATCGCCCGCCCGGTAGCCGGTCAGCGTGCCCTGCGCGGGCCGCTCTCCCCGGACGTGCCCGTAGTCGACGGCGAGCAGCGTGCCGCGGCCAACCCGCGAGACCAGGTCGCTCCACGCGGCATCCCGGGTCCCTCCGACCTCGACCCGTGCGCCGACGGGAAGGTCGTCCACCGGCCAGTGCCGCGCACACCACGCGAGGTCGTCGGCCGCGAGCGGGCCGCCGAGCCCCTCCTCACCCGTCACCGGGTCGACGAGCACGACCGCGAGCCGCCCCGGCGCCACCACCTGCGCAACGGTGCAGGGCACGACATCGAGCCACTCGTGGGCCACGACGAGCACGTCGACCAGACCCCGCAACCCCTCCGGAAGCGAACCGCCGCCCGGCGAGCGAAGCCACGCCACGGCATCCGGGATGCCGTTCGGTCGCCCCACGACGTCGACCCCCGTCAGCGTCAGGTCCGGTCGTGCGGTGTGGAGGTGCGTGAGCAGTTCGCCACGGCCACAGCCGAGGTCGACGACGTGCGTGCAGCCCTCCCGATCGGCGAGGCGACCGATGGCCTCGGCGAGGACGACCCCGAGCGGCCCGTGCGTCGACGTCGTGAAGTGACCCGCCGGCCCCTCGGTGCGACGGTAGAACCCGGCCTCGCCGTAGAGCGCGTCGTGCCACGCCTGCCGCCACGGGACCATCACGCCCGCACGGTACCTCGCCGCACGTCGGCCCTCGCCGGCACCGTTCATGACTGGCCCGCGCCGCCGGACGTGCAAACGAGGGCGCGCCGCACAGGAAACCCAGCACTGGCGCGGGTGCGAGGGCGGGCGACGGCGTCTTTGCACGTCCAGCGGCGCACCCAGCCCCTGCGCGAACGCCCATTTGAGCACCCAACCCGGGAAAGGAGCGAGGCGGACCGGTAGCGTGCTCGATCGTGGACGGCATCGAGCACCCCGCCCGCCTCACCGTCGGTGTCGTCGGTGCGGGCCGAGTCGGCTCCGTGTTGGGGGCAGCCCTCGCCAGAGCGGGCCACCGGGTCACCGGCACCTACGCCGTCTCCGAGGCCAGCCGGGCCCGCGCAGCAGAACTGCTGCCCGGTGTGCCCGTCAAGGACGTCGCAGCAGTGGTCGCCGGCGCCGAGCTCGTCCTGCTCGCCGTGCCAGACGACGCCCTCGGTCACCTCGTCGCCGGTCTGGCCGCCACGGGCGTGTGGCAGGCCGGGCAGATCGTCGTGCACACCAGCGGCCGCCACGGGGTCGGCATCCTCGACCCGGCCCGCGCCCAGCACGTGCTGCCGCTGGCCCTGCACCCGGCGATGACCTTCACCGGAACCGCGATGGACCTCGACCGTCTCGTCGACTGCGCCTTCGGGGTCACCGCCGACGACGCGCTGCGCCCGATGGCCGAGGCCCTCGTGCTCGAGATGGGCGGCGAACCCGTCTGGATCGCCGAGACCGACCGCACCGCCTACCACCTCGCCCTGGCACACGGCGCGAACCACCTGGTCACCCTGACGAGCGAGGCGATGCAGATCCTCGCCAGCGCCGGGGTCGAGGACCCGCAACGTGTCCTCGGCCCACTCATGCGCGCCGCTCTCGACAACGCCCTGCGCCTGGGGGATGCCGCCCTGACCGGGCCCGTCGCCCGGGGGGACGTCGGTACGGTGGAGGACCACCTGCGTGAGCTCGACCGGCTCTCGCCCGAGATCCGGAGGACGTACGTGGCGATGGCGCGAGCAACAGCGCTGCGTGCGCTCGACAGCGGACGGTTGCGCCCGGCATCCGCCGAACCACTCCTCGAAACCCTCGCCGACAGGACCCAGCCGTGAGTGACCAGCAGAGCGCAGCCCCCGTCGTCGCCCACACCCGCGAGGAGTTCAAGGCCGCACGCGAGGCGTTGTCGAGCCGTGACGTCGCCGTCGTCATGACGATGGGCGCCCTGCACGACGGTCACGCCCGCCTCATCCAGGCCGCCCGCCAACGCCATGACCACGTCGTCGTGACGATCTTCCTCAACCCCCTTCAGTTCGGCCCGAAGGAAGACCTCTCGCGCTACCCGCGCACCTTCGACGCCGACATGGAGATCTGCCGCGCCGCCGGGGTCGACGTCGTCTTCGCCCCGACCCCCGACGTCGTCTACCCCGATGGCGACCCCGGCGTGCGCGTCGCCGCCGGCCCGCTCGGCGAAGTGCTCGAAGGGGCGTCGCGCCCCGGCCACTTCGACGGCGTGCTCACCGTCGTCGGCAAGCTGCTGCACATCACGGCGGCCCGCAGCGCCTACTTCGGCCAGAAGGACGCCCAGCAGCTGCTCCTCATCCGCCGCATGGTGCGTGACCTCGACTTCCCCGTCGACGTCGTCTCGGTGCCGACCGTCCGCGAACCCGACGGGCTCGCGATGAGCAGCCGCAACATGTACCTCACCGAGTCCGACCGGGAGGTCGCGCTCTGCCTGAGCGGCGCCCTGCGCGCGGGTGCCGACGCGGCCGCCTTCGGCCCCTCCGCCATCCGTCGCGCCGCCCGCGAGGTGCTCGTCGAGGAGCCGCTGGCCCTCGTCTCCTACCTCGTGCTCGTGCACCCGCACACGCTCGCCGACGTGCCCGAGTGGTACCGGGGCGAGGCCCTGCTCGCCGTCGCCGC
>NZ_DAORSO010000012.1:0-7560 GCF_035443565.1 Ornithinibacter sp.
TCGGTGGCCCCTTCGAGCCCTATCGCCAGAGCGAGCGCCTCGACACCTACCGGCCCTACGTCGATCGACTGATCGAGTCCGGCCACGCCTACCACTGCTGGTGCACACCGGGGCGGTTGGCGCAGATGCGCGAGGCGCAGGCCAGGGACAAGAAGCCGACCGGCTATGACCGCATGTGCCACGGGCTCACGGAGCAGGAGCGGGCAGAGCTTCCCGGCTTCTCCGAGACGCCCGTCGTGCGCATGTTCGTGCCCGACGACGTCCCGCTGGTCTTCGACGACCTCATCCGCGGCACGGTGTCGGCACCGCGCCCGGACGACCAGGTCATCTTCAAGGCCGACGGCTTCCCCACCTACCACCTGGCCGTCGTCGTCGACGACCACGAGATGGGCATCACCCACGTCGTGCGCGGCGAGGAGTGGATCTCCTCGACGCCCAAGCACATCCTGCTCTACCAGTGGCTCGGGCTGGAACCGCCGAAGTTCGCGCACATGCCCCTGCTGCGCAACCCGGACTCCTCGAAGATCTCCAAGCGCAAGAACCCCGCCGCTCGCCTCACCTGGTTCCGTGAGCAGGGCTACCTGCCCGAGGCCCTCGTCAACTTCCTCGCCCTGCTGGCCTACCCGCCGGCCAAGGGCCCGGAGGGTGAGGACGTGGAGGTCTTCACGTTCGAGGACTTCTCCGCCCGGTTCTCCTGGTCCGACGTCAACCCGGTCGGCCCGATCTTCGACCTGAAGAAGCTCGACTGGCTCAACGGCATGCACATCCGCGCCCTGGAGCTCGACGACTTCACCTCGCGTCTGCTGCCCTACCTCGAGGCCGACGGCATCCTCAGCGGCAACCCCTCGCTGGGCGAGCTCGGGCGACTGCGCGAGGTCGCGGCCCTGATCCAGACGCGGATCGCCCACCTCACCGAGGCAGGGGCGTTGGTCGCACCGTTCTTCGCCCCGGACGACATGGTCGACGTCGCCGATGATGCCCGCGCCCAGCTGGGTGAGGATGCCGTGCGCGTCCTCGACGCGGCGTCCACGGCGCTCCAGGCGCTGCCCGACGAGCACAGCGGGGTCCTGGCGTCGGAGTCGACGTGGACGGCGCCGGCCATCGAGGCGGCGTTGCGTGCCGCGGTCATCGACGGGCTCGGGCTCAAGCCCAAGGTCGCCTTCACGCCGCTGCGCACCGCGGTCTCCGGACGCCGGATCTCGCCGCCGCTGTTCGAGTCCATGGAGATCCTGGGCAAGACGGCCACGTTGACCCGGTTGGACGCCCTGCGCTCGACCCTCTGAGGTGGCCGCGGAGCCGGTGTGGCGGTCGGCGATTTGGGTGCTGGCGAACGTGCCCGCTAAGATCGTGCCTCGGTTCGCCTGAAGCCCACGCCCTCGCGGCAACGGCAGATGGCATACCCCATGGGGTATGGTGTAATTGGCAACACTGGTGATTCTGGTTCATCCGTTCTAGGTTCGAGTCCTGGTACCCCAGCCATCGATGACGAGGCACATGCGTGCTCACGGTCGTCGATTCGGAGAAATCCCTGCCACCCGGTAAGGTTCTTCTCCGTGCCACGGGCCCACAAGGCTCCGGCACCGCTAGGGCCCCGTTGTGTAGCGGCCTAGCACGCCGCCCTCTCAAGGCGGTAGCGCGGGTTCGAATCCCGTCGGGGCTACAAAAGCCAAACCCCCCGGTTCGCCGGGGGGTTTGGCATTTTCCGGCCTGCGGTGCCGGGTCAGCGGGTGGGGTCGAACGGGGTCAGCGCGGGGTGGAGCTGGCCGGTTGCGACGAGGCTGGCAAGGAGCTGCCCGGTGACCGGCCCGAGCACGATGCCCCACATGCCGTGCCCGCCGGCGACGAAGACCCGACGCGACCTGGTGCCGCCGACGAGGGGGAGACCGTCGGTGGTGCAGGGGCGGGACCCCACCCACTCCTCCTGCCGTTCGTGCAGGTCCAGCCCGTCCATGAGCGGTGCCAGGGCGGCTGCCATGACGTCGATCCGCTCACGGTCCAGGGGAGCCGAGGGGGAGCGGAACTCCATCGTCCCGGCCACGCGCAACCGGTCGCCGGTGGGCGACCGCAGAGGGGTGCAGGCGAGGCGTTGGGCGGGGAAGTACACCGGCCCGGACGGGAGCTGGCGTGCGCGGACGGTGAAGCTGTACCCGCGGCCGGCCTGGACGAGGTGTCGCACCCCGAACGCCCTGGTCAGGTCGCCGAGCTCTGCACCGCTGGCCACCACCACGGCATCGACCCGATGCGTGATCCCGGTGTCGTCAGCCACCTCGACCGACTCCCCGCGATCTTGGAGCCCGGTGACCGTCCTTCCCGTCAGGATCGTCCCGCCTCGGGCTCGGAAGGAGGCGGCGAGGGCATCCATGAACCGGGGCGGGTGGATGTACCGCTGGCCGTGGATCCGGATGCCTGCCCCGACGGTGGGCGACAGCGCCGGTTCGCAGCGCCGGGCCTCCTCACCGGTCAGGATGTCGAAACGGACGTCCTGACCGGCGCCGGCCATCTGTTCCAGTTCCTCGAGCAGGAACCGACGGTCCTCGGGGGTGCGGTAGCAGGCCAGGAACGGGTCCGCCTCGTGGGTCGGCTCGCTGACCCCGCCCTCGGCCAGGCGGTCGAACGCGCCCAGGGCCATGGCGTTCACCTGCAGGTAGGCGCTCATGCCGGCACGCCACCGCCGCGTGGTGCTGTGGCGTGCGAACCCGGTGAGGAAGCGCAGCAGTCGCGGGCTCGGGATCCGGGGGACGACCACCGGCGAGGACGGGTCGAGCAGCGCTCGCAGCCCCTGCCCGAGCACGGCCGGATCGGGGAGCGGGGCCGTCAGGCCGGGGGTCAGCCAGCCGGCGTTGCCCCAGGAGGCCCCGGCAGCGACGTCACCGCGTTCGATCACGGTGACGTCGATGCCGTGGTCCTGGAGGAACCAGGCAGTGGACAGGCCCACCATGCCTGCTCCGACGACGACGACCTGGCGGGGACGGCCGCCTTCGCCAGGGGTCACCATCCGACGAGGTCGGCGCAGCGGATGCAGCGGGTGGACCACGGTCGTGCCTCGAGCCGCACCACGGAGATGGGGTCGGCGCACCGGATGCACGTTCCGTACCGACCCTCGGCGTACATCCGCAGCGCCAGGCGCACCTCGTGGAGGGTGCGCTCGACGGATGCGCGGTGGGCCGCGGCGACGTCGTCGGCCGGCAGGGTCGGCATGGATCGGAACTGCTCGTCCAGCGTGGCCTCGAGCCCTCGCAGGTGATCCGCCCTGGCGGGAGGTACTTCAGGGCGCGCAAAAGTGACAGGGGTGTTCATGGTGGTGTCCTTGACAGGTCAGCGTCGCGCTCGAAGGGCGCGACCGGGGAACGGCCGCTCCGTCAGGGTGACGGAACAGCCGGGAGGGGCTGGGTCAAGGTCAGGCGGGCGGCGCGCGGTCGACGCTGCGACGCAGGACGTCGAGCCCGCGGATGCCGCGGGCCTCCTCGCCGAGCGCGATCGCGAGCAGCGCTGCGCCGGAGGGCACGTGGTCAGGCAGGTGGGTGACGTCGAGGCAGTGGGCCCCGTCACGCAACGCCTGCTGCCTCATGGCCCCGACCATAGCCATGGGTGGGGGAGAAGACCATTGAGGGTCGCCTTCCCACCCTCACGGAATCGCTCGTGGTGCCGGGTGTGCAGGGCTCGCACACCCTCCGCCAGCTCCGGTGCGGGGCCGTCGACATCTGCGTCGGGGACGACGTCGGTGATCCGCAGGGGGGCGACCGGCCCGGGGGCGGATCCGAGCCCGGTGAGCCAGTCCACCAGCTGGAGGGTGGAGGTGGCGAACACGATCCGCCCGAGTCCCGCCCAGGCGTGCGCTGCAGCGCACATGGGGCAGTGTTCGCCGGAGGTGTAGACGGTGAGCACACCACGCAGTGGGCGGGGGATGTTGGCCTCCGCCCACTGGGCGATGGCGAGTTCGGGATGCCGGGTGCCGAAGAGGCCAGTGTCCCGGTTCCGGTCCTCGAACAGCACGTGTCCTTCCGAGTCGACGAGGATCGATCCGAAGGGTGCGTGGCCCTGACCCAGTGCTTCCTCGGCCAGGGCCACACACCGTGCGAGGTGGACGAGGTCCTGCTCCTCGATGCTCATGAGTGGCTCTCAGTCCCGCTCACGAGCCGACGTGGACGATGCCCTCGGGGACGTCCGGGCGGATCTCGGTCCCGACTCGGCGAGCCAGCAGGTCGGGCAGCTTGTCGAGGGGCCCGATGAGGGCACGGCCCCCAGCCTTGGCGATGCGGATCGCGGCATCGACCTTGGGCTGCATGGAGCCCTCGGCGAACGGGAGCTCGGCGATGGCCTCGGGAGACGCGGTGAGGATGTCGCGCTGGTGCGGTGTGCCCCAGTTCTCGCTGACGTAGTCGCCGTCGGTGAGCATGACGAGGAGGTCGGCGTCCAGCTCGGCGGCCAGGGCTGCTGAGGCGAGGTCCTTGTCGACGACGGCCTGCATCCCGATCTCACGTCCTCTTTCGTCGATGCGGACCGGGACACCGCCACCGCCGACGCACACGACGAGCTGACCACTGTCCAGGAGCTGGCGGATGGTGCCGGCCTGCTGGATGCGCAACGGGGTGGGGGAGGGAACCACGCGGCGGAACATGGTGCCGTCGCGCGCGATCGTCCTGCGGTACTCGGCGGCTGCCTCGGCGGCATCCTGGGGTGAGTACTGGGGTCCGATCAGCTTGGTCGGGTGGCTGAACGCCGGGTCGTCGCTGTCGACGACCGCGGTGGTGATGAGAGCGGTGACCGGCCGGCCGCCGACCAGAGCGTTCGACAGCTCCTGCTGGATGACGTAGCCGATCATCCCTTGCGTCTCGGCACCGAGGATGTCGAGCGGGTACGCGGCCACGTCCCGGTAGGCCAGGTTCTGCAGCGCGAGCAGGCCCACCTGGGGCCCGTTGCCATGGGTGATGACGACCTCGTGTTCCGCGGTCAGCTCAGCGAGCGCCTGGCAGGTGGACTTGACGTTTGCCCGTAGACGGTCGGCGGTCATGGGCTCTGCGCGCTTGGCGAGGGCGTTGCCTCCGAGGGCGACGACGATACGCATGGTGTTCTCCTGGGGTGGGAAGGTCGTGAGGTCTCAGACGGGTACGGATGCGGTTTCGGGGGTGGCCTGCTCCGGCTGGCCCCAGAACGTGCCGGCAAGTTCCCCGCCGCGCTGGCACAGCAGGCCGAGGACGGCCCCTGCGACGAGTGAGGAGGCGAGCAGTCTCCAGTCGGCGTCGATGGCGAAGGTCGAGTAGCAGCCCACGAAGATGCCGGGGACGAAGGCGAGCCACTTCACGGCGCCCATCAGGACGATGATGGCGACGATGACGCCGACGGCGATGCCGGTGCCGGCCGGCGTGCCGATGAGGTCGCCGAGGGCGATCATGCCCAGGGCGGTGAGGATCCCGACCAAGGTCGTCGAGAGGGTGAGCGCAAGTCCCTTCAGGCCGGGGGTGCCGAGGGCGAAGTAGGCGGTGCAGCCGGCGAAGCCAGCCCAGATGGACAGCCCCACCAGCGGGGCCAGCCCCGCCCAGGCACCGCACAGGATGCCGGTGACGATGGCTGCGAGTACGAGGTTGCGGTTCACGTGAGTTTCCTTGTCTCAGAGATGTGTCGGGGTGAGGGCGTCCAGGGTGTCGACGATGCCGGTGAGCGTGTCGGTCCCCGAGGTCGAGCCGATCGCGGCGACCGCCTCGAAGGCGGCCTCGAGGTCGTCGGAGCCGGTGACGGCGCAGCGTGCGGCTCGCGTGATGTCGTGGTGGAAGCACCGGTCGGCGGCTGCCCGCAGGTAGTGGCCGCCGACCGGAGTCGTGGTGTCGGCCTTCACGGTGACGGCGTGTGCGAGAAGTCGCCGGAGCGTGGAGGTGGCTGGGTGCAGCGTGAGGACGGCCAGGGCGCCCACGAGGTAGTCGTCGCCCGAGGGGGTCAGGCCGGTACCGAGCCCGATCAGGGCGGCCGCGGCCGGTGTGAGGCCGTCCGGGTCCCCGGTCAAGGCTGCGCCGATGGCTCCCCGGTACGTCTGGGCGCCGTGAGTCAGTCGGCGGCTCATCGCCTGCTCGAAGTCCTGCGCGTGCGTCCCGGTGCGAAATGAGCCCGGTGCGGCGAGCGCGTCGAGGGCCTGGCGTGCTCGGGTCCGGGGACTCCCTGCGGTGGCGGTGGCAGCGGGGAGCCGGGCGACCCGGCACGAGAAGAAAGTGCAGCCGGTGAGCCCCACCGTCAGGCGGCCGATCTCCAGGGTGCTGCCCTCGCGTCGTGCCGTGGTCCCGGCGGCCACCCTGGGCAGGGTCGCCGCGTCCGTGATGAGCACGCCGGGTGCGGGTCTGCCGTCCCGGGTGACGAGGGTGAGCAAGCCACCCGGGACGCGCAGGTTGAGCGCGTGCTCGAAGGAGGAGTCGACCGCGGCCCCGCCGGCCGTGCCCGGCAGGTGTTGCCAGGCACGGTCGGCGGCGCGGCCGCGGAAGTGCGTCATCTCACGCGGTGATCGACTCGGCGAGGGCCACGATGGCCTTCTCGAAGACCTCGAACGGCGGGTGGACCAGGCCGGTGCCGATCATCCCGATGCCAGCCTCCTTGTGGGCGATGGCGGTGTTGATGATGGGGAGCTCACCGGTCTCGATGACCTTGACGACGTCGATCCCGGTGGCGATCCCGCGGAAGTCCAGCACCGGGATCGTCAGGTTGGGGTTGGTCGTGGTCGTGATGGCGACCATGTCCTTGGAGTAGCTCATGGCGTCCTCGACGGTGCCGCCGACGAGCGGCACGATCGCGGGGGCGGCGGCCATGGCGAAGCCGCCGATGCCGTACGTCTCGGTGATCGCGGAGTCACCGATGTCGAGGCCGGAGTCCTCGGGCTTGTAGCCGCCCATCATCGGGCCGATGACCTGCTGGGCCGGGCCGGTGAACCACCGGAAGCCCTCGAAGTTGCTGACGCGCAGCCCGAAGTCGGTGCCGTTGCGGCACATCGTCGTGACGACGGTGCTGTTCGGGACGCCGTGCGCGGCATCCATGGCGCACTTCGAGACGGCCATCCACGTCGGGCCGGAGAAGTAGTCGCTCGAGGCGATGAAGTCGAAGACCTCCTTCTTCTGCTCGGTCGTGAAGTCGGTCTGCAGCATCGCCGAGGCCAGCGACTGGAAGAACAGCAGCGTGCCGGCAATGTTGCGGTTGTGGTCCTCGTCGCCCATGTGGAGGGCCTGGGCCAGCATGGAGCGCAGGTCGATCTCGCCGGTGATCTCGACGGCCTGCTTGAGCATCGGTCCGAAGACGTCGCGCATCCACACGAGGCGGTCGATGACCGACTGGTCGTTCGCGCCCATCCGAAGGATCTTGGCGAGCTGCTCGGAGAGGTTGGTGTAGGCGACGTTGCCGTGCACGGCGTTCTTGACGATGTGCATGTACATCGAGGCGGACGTCACCCCGGCCATGGACCCGACGCAGTCGTGCTCGTGGCAGGGTGAGAAGACGACGCCGCCGCTGGCGGCGACCTCCTCCGCCTCCTCGATGTCCTTGGCAAGTCCTTCGAAGACGATGGCTCCCGTCACGGCACCGCGCATG